>JAGOSI010000060.1 GCA_018062385.1 Minisyncoccota bacterium | reverse complement strand
TCCCTCTCGCTCATTTGATAAGTAATATTTATACTGCCCATCCTCATCTGTTCCACCACACTGATCAGTAACAGAAAGCGTATTCAAACCATAGATAGGAAACCCATCGAGGGCATAACCAATTAAAGTTTCAGCACTAAAAATCTTATAAGCTGTATAGTCACTATTTTTGATCAAAGATCCATCAAGAGCCAGCCCAACCACAGCCGAACTAAGGCAATTTGTTACATTAGCAGAAGTGGAGCGAAGCGGTAACTGCATCACAATCTCTCGATCCATATCTGACAAGCTCGGATCAGTAGCCATACCTGAAACTGATAAATCTCTATAGACAATCCGAGCTCCTTCCACTACCTCAAATTTTAAACCAGTTGTTGACCAAGCTGGACTATAGTCACTATAGGATGAACAAAGATTGATTACTCCTGCCTCAAAGTCTTTTTCCTCTTCTTCGGGCACTTCATTTTCATTAGCTTTTTCCTCTTCCAAAGAAGAAACTACACTGGCTAAATTTTTTGACCATTCTGATTCAGAAATTTTTTCGCGCATAGCGGTCAATTTTTCTTCTCGATCCATTATGGACCCTTCTGGAACCACCGCTTTGTATTCCACATTATTATCAGTAAAAGTTATTTTCAGCCAGCTAGTTTCTTTATTGATACTTATTGTGGTAATAATTGCCAACAACAAAAAAGCAACAACTATCGAAAACATAAAAAAATCGCGAGTTCGAAACATAATCTCTGATATAATATCAGAATAATACGGGATATAATAATTTTCTCCCAAACTCTAGGTGACTTTGATCTTGACCAGCTGTTCAACTCGTCTAATATCCGCCAAAAGCTTAGAGCGATCTTTATTGTGGAGAAACAAATTAAAGATTGACCTTCCCCCATTACGTGCAAATACGGCACGATCACCATTCTTTTTATTAACTGCAATACTATGGAAAGATTCTAGTTGCTCAATTTTTTTAATCCCTTTCATCTCTACAATTCTCCCTTCTTTACTAGCGAACCATTTCATTGCACAAGCGTAACTGCTGATTTTTTTTGACATGATTGGCTTTTGAGGAATGCGGATTAAGATATCATTTAATGAATGATTAATATTGCAAGTCAAACTATGTAAAACATGACGAAAACCTCCCATACGCGCACCAATCTCTATCACCTTCCACTCATCATCAATTTTCATTAATTCTGTATGAGTAATAGTATTGCGCAAACCAAGGGCATGAATGCCTTTAGTGGCTGTGATCTCAGCCTTATCGACAGTGGAACGTTTAAAGAGCGGTGGAGTGATTTGTAGATAATTATAAAAATCATCATGGCCAATCTTTTTACCAGTAATCACCTTTACTAAAGGACAGTGCACCACCTCTCCATATTCATTCACATAAGAATCAATTGAGTACATGTCTCCGTCCATATACTCCTCAGCAATTAGCTTTGGTTCTTCTAGACGATTATCATTTTCGTAGGCCTTGTTAATTTTACGTAAGGTAGTTTGGAGAGTTTTCACCAAATCTTCCTCGTGATAACAAATTGACACAAATAAGCTAGCCGCTAGATTGGTCGGCTTTATGATCATGGGAAAACCAATTTTTTTAGCAATTCTAGCTCTTTCTTCTTTAGTATTTTCTTTGATTAAAGTAAACTTTGGTGTAATGGCTGGATCATAGATCTTGAAACGCTTACGCATCATGTATTTGTCACTAGCCCAACGCAATGAATCGGTGGTGGGTACATGTAGGTAAGATACGTGTGGTATTACTTGCGCAAAACGTGCCATACTTTTTTCTGAACGGCAAGTAATAGCTAGCAATTGGTCCTGATAAGGCAAAAGAGCAGTAGCGATCGCTTCCGGCTTAGAAAAATCACAGGAAACATAGAGGTCCAATTCACCCATTTCGCCCCGATCCTTTTTATCTTTGACTCGATCATCCCATAATAACATCACCCGGTACTTGGTGTTGGTAATTTTTTGGTACTGTCTAATACCCTCAATCGCATCTGATGGTAGGTTCATCACATAAACAATGATATCCTTTTTGTTTGTGGCCAATTTTGGCATATAGGTTTTAAAATTCCCTCAAAATCTTACCTCCTTAAATAATAGTCACAAAGCATACTACATTTTTGGCCGTTTTTACGTAATAAAACAAAATTTTAAAAAATCAATACTTGACAAATAAATTGAAGTCGAGTCTACGGATTGGTGCTAGTTGCGGTAGTCGGTAAATCAAACTTCACATCTGGATTGACTGCCTTGGCAATTTGTTCATAGAAATCTGTAAATGACTGAAGTTGCATTTTTTCTCCGTTCAAAAAGAATGTAGGTGTTCCTGTAATACCGAGGTCAAAACCTTCTTTTTTATCTTCACTGATTTGATCAGACAACAAAGAAGAATTCATGTGTTGACGGAATTTCTGCACATCAAGACCTAACTCTTCAGCGTATTGAATAAAAGTGGCACTAGGATTAGCGCTATTTGACCAAGTTTTTTGGTTTTCAAAAAGCATATCGTGAAATTCAAAAAACTTACCCTGTTGACCAGCGGCTTCAGCGGCACGTGCGGCTGGAAGAGCTAAAGGATGCATAGGTAAAGGAAAATGCTTGTATTCAAATTTGATACTATCACCAAATTCGTTGAGGATATCTTTTACGACCGGTTGAGCAGTGGCACAAGCTGGGCATTGAAAATCGCTGTATTCAATCAAAGTAACAGTTGCGTCAGGATTACCTTTTACATGAGAAATTGTTGTATCAACCCCTACGTTATACTTATCATCAACACTACTTGAGTACCAGACTGAACCAGCAATCAAAACTACCAAAATCACACCAATTATCACCCAAGGATTTTTCATACAGGATAAATAATAGCATAAAAAGTAATTCATCTACCATAAACTAAGTGTGGAGGAAACAGAAGTTTTATTTTGCTATTTTTATAAATACATGTTCTAATATGAAATTATGGCTTTTAAACCCAATTTTGTTCGCAAAAAGAAACGTAAACAACACGGCGCTACTTTTTGGGAGGCGGAATACAATAACCCTACCCACCTAAAGCTTTCCATTAACCCTAGTGAGGATTTGGAGAAATTTACTAGATGGGTACTTCGTAATAAACGCGACGACGTTCTTAGCCCATCAGGCAAAGTTCTCGATGTCGGTTGTGGTAATGGCCGAAATCTAATTTACTTAGCCAATCACTTTGGCAATCCGGGTACTGGTTTTGATATATCTAAATCAGCCATCGCGCAGGCTATGACAGCTTCAAAAGGATTAAAAATTACCTACAAGGCACGAAGTATCGCTGGGCCACTCGAGCTCGAAGACGAATCCCAAATACTGGTTCTTGACATGATGACTTCTCACTTTCTAAACAAAGAAGAGAGGGCGGAGTTGCGCGACGAAATCTATCGCGTATTAAAACCAGGTGGTTATCTGTTTATGAAAACTTTCCTGAAAGATGAGGATATTCACACCGCAAGACTTTTAAAAGAGATGCCAGGGCCAGAGCTTGGTAGCTATATTCATCCAATTATGGGTGTGGCCGAGTATGTTTACAGTGAAGAAGAGTTGACTGACTTCCTCAAGGAAAAATTTATCATTCACAAGATTTATCGATCACACAAACATGCCTTCCGTGGTCAAGCACGAAAAAGACGGACAATTACTATCTATGCTGAGAAAGATCCCTATCAATAATAAAACCCCCGAAAGCTACGCTTTCGGGGGTTTT
>JAGOSI010000059.1 GCA_018062385.1 Minisyncoccota bacterium | reverse complement strand
GAACAAGAAAAAGTTACAGCTGAATATAAAGACGGAGTTTTGAAAGTAAGGATGCCGAAAAAGGAAAGAATGCCAGATAAGAAGGTGAAGGTGGAGGTGAAGTGAAGACAAAGCGCGCGCCCCGAAGGGGCGCGCGCTTTGTCTTCACTTCACCTTAATTTACCGTTTTTAAATACTCCTCCAAGAAACTAATTTCACGTTTCAAAATAAAATCCCCTTCATATTTTTCTGGTTTGTCTGATTTCATTTTTTCTAGAGCTTCCTTAGGTGACATCCAATAATTTGTTAATTGCTCATCGATTTCCGCTTGTTCAAATTGTGGTTCGCCAATTTCACCAACCATATCGGCTACGTAAGCGTAAGAGATTTGAATCAAATTGTATTTGTTGCGATACTCAATCACGACTCCGATTAAATCGCCAACAATGCAATCACAGCCAGCTTCCTCCACAATCTCTCGACGCAGAGCCTCTTCTATAGATTCTCCGGTTTCCAGTCCACCTCCAGGAAGTTTGTGAAAACTATCACGCTTAATGTGTTGAAGGTTGATATTGCCATTTTTGTCTCGTAGTATGGCGCGCGCGCTTTTCCTTAACTCATAATCGCTACCCAAGATCTCTGGTTCGCCCTTCCCCAGACTTGCCTCTGATATTTCTGCTAATATTTTCATATGGTGACAGTATAGCAAAATTAGTAAGGGAAGGTTATGATGTGGCGAATATGTTTCCAAAAATCCTTAAAATCATTGCTAAAATATTAATAATTTTATTTCTTATTATTCTATCTATTTATTTCTATAATGTTTGGTTTGTTGAAATTAAAAAACCTGTAGATTCTGCTCCGGTAGATACAAAATTTATTGATATTGGAGGAGAACAGATAGCTTACAGTGAAGTCGATAATAATTCTTCAACTACGGTTGTGTTTGTTGGAGGACTGTCGTCTTGGAGTGGGTCTTGGGAGCGAGTGGTTAAAGAGATTAATCTTAGAAAAAATAATTATAATTACATTGTTATCGACCTGCCACCTTTTGGTTACAGTATTATTGATGCAAATAATAATTATTTTCGTGATACTCAGGCTAAACGCATTGGAAATTTTGTTGAAGCAAAGAAAATTGAAAATGTTATTTTGGTCGGACATTCTTATGGAGCGGGGCCGGTAACAGAATATGTGTTGAATAATCAAGAAAAAGTTGAGAAGCTAATTTTGATTGATGCTGTCTTGAATATTGATGAAGTTAAGGTTGATGGTAAGTATAGTCCTGTACAATTTTCGCTACTAAGAAATGTGGCGATTGGAGTAGTTGTTCATAATGATACATTTGCTTTATCAAGCTTAAGAAAGTTTGTGTTTGTAACTGATAATATCAATCAGGAACTACTAGATGTTTATACTCGTTATTTTGATACTGAAGATACTAGCAAAGATTTATCAACTTGGTTGCGTGATTATATTAATGATCCACTTAATTATAAAAGTAATTTTTCAGATAATTATAAAACCCTTACTGTTCCAGTGAGAATTATTTGGGGAGATAAAGACACCGTTACGCCTCTTGTTGGAACAAACGTACTGATAAAAAATATTCCAAATGTGAAACTTGTTACGTTAGAAAATATCGGTCATATTCCCATGATAGAAAATCAGACATTATTCGATGAGGCCTTGTTGGAGGTATTAAACAACTAAGCTACAATAATTGATATGAAAATCGCACGTTATACAGCTATATTTTTAACAGTTTTATTTATCGGTATTGTTTCGATCGAGCGCCTGCCAGGAGTATTGGTGCCAACAGATGTTCCTTACGAATCTCTGATGTTTGGATTGTTTGAAATCTCTTTATTAGATGATATTACTCATGGTGTATCTGGTTTACTTGGATTATTTGCTCTCATAGCGGGTTATCATTGGACAGTAAAGTTCCTTATGTTGGTTGGTGGATACTATACACTTGATGCTCTGTTCTTTATTATCTACGGTTTCTTTACCGGTCAGGGAATTGTCGATAATATTCTTTTAAATGGGCCACATATTCTTATTGCTATAGTGGTTTATTATGCTTTACTAAAATCAGTTAAGCGTATCGAACTTAATGAAAAAGTTTTACCATAAGTTACTAGAAAAACTCGCTCGTTTGAGGGAGTTTTTTAAACCAAAGTTTTTCTTCAGAGGAGTATGGTTGCTTATAGCGACTGCCATCTTTTTCTTTGTAGTGGCGTTAATATTTTCTTACGGTAATCCAATTGAGAAAAAGCTTGAAAGAGAACAGGCTAATACTGCTCAAAATATTGTTAATGATGTCACTGAAATAAATCCGGTAAAGGTGGTGGGTATTATTGTGCCTCATACTGAAGAGGAAATTGCTGAAGCTGTAAAAAACAACGACCATGTTTCAATTGGTGGTGGTCGCAATAGTATGGGCGGACAAACTGCTAGCGAGAAAGCAGTGCAGATCGATATGCGAGAATATAATAAGATTTTGGACTTCTCAACTACTTCAAAAGAAATTACCGTGCAAGCGGGAATAAGGTGGCGTGATATTCAAGACTATATTGATCCATATGGATTGTCAGTAAAAATCATGCAGACTTATTCAAACTTTACCGTTGGAGGATCGTTGTCGGTCAATGTCCATGGTAGGTATATGGGATTGGGCCCGATAATTTTGAGTGTAAAAAAGTTTAGGATTGTGTTGGCTGATGGGCAAGTAGTGGTGGCTTCACCCGATGAAAATCGCGATATTTTCTATAGTGCAATTGGTGGTATGGGTGGAATCGGTGTAATTACTGATGTGACTTTAGAGTTGGCTGACAATGTAAATGTTGAGAGGTCTCGTGAAAAAATGGCAACAGGTGAATATTGGGAATATTTCAAAAAAAATGTTCGTGATAATAAAGATGTGATCTTTCACAACGGTGATATGTATCCACCAGAGTTTGAGTCTATCTCGGCTGTTAGTTGGACAGAAACAGATAAAGAACCTACTACCGAAAGTCGTTTGATTCCTCGAGAGCAAGATTATTTTAAGGAGCGGGTGGCGTGGACGGTAATGAGTGAGTGGCCTTTTGGTCGAAATATTCGTGAATATATAATTGACCCTGTCTTATATTCTGGAGAAGCGCCAGTACATACTAGAAATTACGAAGCTAGTTATGATGTAGCAGAACTTGAGCCGAAGGACAGGGAAAAAAGCACTTATGTATTGCAAGAATACTTTGTACCAGTAGAGCGATTTGACGAATGGGTGCCAAAAATGAAAAAGGTATTTAATGATAATGATGTCAATGTTATCAATGTTTCCATAAGGCACGCTTTTCCAGATGCAGGAGCAAAGCTAGCTTGGGCAAAGAAAGAGAGTTTTGCGTTTGTTGTTTATTATAAACAAGGTACTGATGAAAAAGCCGTTGAGCAGGTAGGTAAGTGGACAAGACAAATGATAGATCAAGTTTTATCAGTTGGCGGAACTTATTATTTGCCATACCAATTGCATGCGACCGAAGATCAGCTCCATCGTGCCTATCCTGGGGTACTTGAATATTTTGAGATTAAAAAAGTTTATGATCCTGATAATAAATTTACCAATAAACTCTGGGACAAGTATTACAGTGAAGAAAAGTTAAATTTTTATAAACAAGAGAAAGTTATAAGTGATGTAGCTAGTACTACTAATGATTATTATCGTGTTTTCGATAATGCTTATTTGGCTTTACCTGAATGGTACATAGTTTATAGTGCTGATGAATACGCCGTAACTTTGCGAGACGGTTTACC
>JAGOSI010000058.1 GCA_018062385.1 Minisyncoccota bacterium | reverse complement strand
ATAATAGACTTAAGCTTTTTGTAGTACTTTTAGGTGGAAGACCATTTGGTGCCACTATCGAGCAACACAATGTTTTTTGGGGTGTGGCGCATGAACTTGAAGATTTATATGGAGCAATCAAAAGATCCTGGCTAGCGGCGCCCAGAGTTCATATTGATGCCTATATGTGTATTGAGCAGGTGAATGATTATGATGTGGTGATTTGTGAAAAAAATGAAGTCACAAATTTGGTTGGCATCGAGACAGAGAAAAACCTTTTCTTTGTTAATGCTGGCTTTTATAAGAAAGATGTGATGGGTGAGTATCATGGGGGAGGGCTTATTATTGCTTCAGATAAAGAAGAGGTGAAAACAATATTTATAAATGATATTAAGTTAGATCATATAGAAGATATTAGTATCCATATAGATGATTGTCATTTATTGAGCACAGATATCGATGTTGAGATTCCAAACAACTTAGAATCAAATCAAAAAGAATTCACTGTTTGTCTCAAGAAAGTTCGTTCTGGGAGCGATGTGTATCCAAAGGTCGTGGTTGGTTACCATAAAATCCCTTAAGTAAGTTAAGGTTCAGACACTCGTCTTCTCTAAAGAAGGCGGGTGTTTTTTGCTAATTATTGTGCTAGGCTTTATATACATACATTAATAAAACTGGTTTATGAAAAAGATAAATATTTATTTGGGAGTGATGTTGTTGGTTTTTGTGGCTTTGCCACAGAATAAAGCGGAGGCGATGTGTTCCATCGGTGAAGGAGTTTTGGCTTTGGGGCAGACCAGTATCGCTATTAAAAATATGCAATCTTGTCTTAATGAACAGGGGTACACAATACCAGCCGGAGCGACCGGATACTACGGAGTTCAAACCAAGCTGGCGGTACAGAAATTTTATGCCGACAAGCTCAGTTTGCCAAACTGGCATGGGTTATCAGTAGGGCCTTTGGGGCGAGAGAAATTGGTTGGTGCTTCTAGTGTAACTTTTCCACCAGCTTCATCTAGCTACAAGCCAGCCGGAAGTGCAGAGAATTTTAAGAAGTATGTGACAGAGTTTGATAATTTTAAACGAGAAGCAATATCGCCGACAGTGGCACAAGAAGATTCTAAAAATGTCGTTAGGGATTCTGATGAAAGTTCAGCTTCTTCGCCACAGCGAGTTTCAGAAACTACTGTACAAATCGCTGGAGTTGATGAGCCAGATATTGTAAAAACAGACGGAAAAAATATTTTCTATTCCCGTAATAATTGGTTTGGTGGTATTGAGCCAATGCCAATACCAATGCCAATGGTCCGCACTCTTTCTGAAACGGTTATGGATAAAATGATTGCGCCGTACCCAGTCAATCCTGGTACAACCGATATCATAAATGCTTTTCCGCCCACCAACCTAAAAGTGAGTGAGAAAATAAAAGAAACCGGTGATTTACTTTTAGATAAAAACAGTAATACCTTGGTGATATTGGCTCATCCAAAAATTGTCGCCTACAATGTTGCCAATCAAACCGAACCCAAGAAACTTTGGGATTTGGAAATTCCCCAAAATAGTTCAGTCGTATCTGCTCGTCTCAACGCCGGAAAAATTTACTTAGTAACTGAAACTTGGATTGATAATGGTAATCCTTGCCCAGTTATGCCGATGGCTGTAGAGAAGAGTTTGTTTGTACCGTGTGCCAGTATTTATGTACCAACAAGAATTGAGCCAGTCTCACATACATACAGTATTGTGGCGCTCGATCCGGTAAAAGGTGAGGTAGAAAATAAGCTAGCTTTTGCTAGTGATGGGGGAGCAACTACGATAATGATGTCTAAAGATAATGTTTACCTAGCTACTCGTGCCTATACCGAACCTACCGAAGTAATGCTCGACGTGCTGTCTTTGGTTGCAACCAAGCATCTATCAACAACAGCGAAAGATAGTATTAATAAAATCAAAGGTTACGAAATTTCTCTGAGTGGAAAATTAAATGAGGTGTCGATTATTATTCAAAATGAATTGAATAAATTAGATCCAAATACGCGTCTAAAAACCGAAGCTGATTTCAATAACACTGTGGCAACAGAAATGACTAAGCGTCAGAGAGATTTAGAAACTACTCGTATTACCCGCATCGCACTTGGTACTTTGAGCATTCAGGCGACAGGGGCGGTGCCAGGAAGTTTACTCAATCAATTTTCTCTTGATGAATACAATGGTGATTTGCGGGTTTCGACTACTGTTGATGGTAATAACTGGTTTGGTTGGGTTAGGAATGATAATAGTGTAAACGATATCTATATCCTGGGTTCTGATTTAAAGAAAAAAGGCGAAGTACTTGATCTTGGAAAAGGCGAAAGAATTTTCTCTACCAGATTTATGGGCGACCAAGGATATGTAGTGACTTTCCGTCAGGTTGATCCGTTTTATGTCCTTGATTTAGCAAATCCTTCTGCACCAAAATTAAGTGGTGAACTAAAAATCCCAGGCTATAGTTCTTACTTAGAAAAAATTAGTGACGACTTGGTTTTGGGAGTAGGGCGAGAAAATAATAATGTTAAAGTTTCATTATTTGATGTGTCGGTCGCTAGTGAGCCAAAGGAAATTGCCAAGTATCTCTTGAAGGATGAATGGAGTGAAGTAGAAAATAATCACCACGCTTTCATGCTTGATGCCGACAATGAAATCTTCTTTATCCCCGGCGGGCAAGGTGGCTACTTCTTTAGTTATGCCGACAATGATTTGAAATTGGCATCGACTGTGTCGCAAAGCAATGTCTCTCGCGCTATCTATATCGATGATTATTACTATGTAATCGGTAACGATACTATCAAAGTGCTTGATCTAAAGACTTGGAAAGAGGTAGGGAAGTTGGGGTTAAAGTAGGGGAAAATGAAAAGAAAAACCGCAAGCCTACGGCTTGCGGTTTTTTTAAGTCACCCCTAATGAGATTTACTAGCTGGTTTGTCTAAGACATCAAAAATATCTGGGTACTTAGAACTTAAAGGATCGATACCTTGAGACAAAGCGATTTTTCGCCTCCTAACCAGCTCTTTTCCAGCTTCCTCCATTTTGAAATCGTAATCCAGTTTAGATAATTTTGCTTTATAGAAAGCAATTACCTTACCTTTAATTAATTCGTAAAATGATCTATATATAGACCAGAAACCATGACCCAGAAAGTTCATATTTTCTGGTCTTGGTAAAAAACTAAAAAGTACTCGGTAAAACATAATCGCCTCCATGGGTTGATCTAAAATCATTATCCATGGAAAACAAAAAGACGCAAGGTGATTTTGTA
The DNA here is from genome assembly GCA_018062385.1 of Minisyncoccota bacterium. Lineage (GTDB taxonomy): Bacteria > Patescibacteriota > Minisyncoccia > Phycocordibacterales > UBA918 > OLB19. The sequence continues at coordinate 616 of JAGOSI010000058.1, read as the reverse complement.
AGAGATAGTTGTATTTTAACTTAGACTATTTTCTCTAAAGCGACGCCATTAATACAAAAGCGTAAACCGCCTGGCTCTGGACCGTCAGGGAAGACGTGGCCGAGGTGTGCGTCACAAGTACTACATGCGGTCTCAATTCTAGACATTAACAAACTGCTGTCATCTAAATAGGAAATAACATTATCTTTAATTGGAGCGGTAAAGGATGGCCAGCCAGAGCGACTGTCGTACTTGGTCTGGCTATCAAATAGCGGGGTATGGCAACAAACGCACGCATAGATTCCTGGCTCATAAATATGGCAGAGTTTGGAACTCATCGGACTCTCGGTGCCTCGCTCGCGGGTGACGCGGTACTGCTCGGACGTGAGAATCTGTTGCCATTCAGCGTCGGTCTTTTCTACGCGACGGTCAGGAGCCGGGTTGCCGTCTTGGATAATTTTAAGAATGGTGTCATATGTAAGCATAGTTATGGCATTAAATTTATAAAATACTTTCAGAACTTCGTTCGAAGTGACAAGTGTAACCCCCGGGATTTTTCTGCAAATAATCCTGATGATAATCTTCAGCCGGCCAAAAGCGGGTAAATGGTTCTAGGGTCGTAACAACAGGATTATTA
>JAGOSI010000019.1 GCA_018062385.1 Minisyncoccota bacterium | reverse complement strand
GTGCTATCAAGCAAAACTCTATATTCACGATCTTCTTCTAACACCAGTGCACTACCCGCCTGCAACAGCAACATAGATATAATTGGGAAAGCGTTTTTGATATTACTATATTCACCCATAGCTACACCAGAACTTTGAATATTACGATTAAAATCCCTGACAGTAAGAGCTGGTGCGTAATTACCAATCAAATCTTCCCAGGTTTTAGGAGCAGTTAAAAATCCTTTGTCTGACAAATTATCTCTATTCCAATACATCATTAAAGGATCAACCATGACTGGAAAAGCGTAGATTCCATCCCTAAGAGCAAACACTTCGGCTCCATCTATATACCGACTACGAAAATCTCTAATCGGGTAATTTTCGTAGGAAATTGGTTGTAAACGATTGCGATGTTCGACCATTTTCTCATGAGACATAAGAAGTAAATCTGGAGGAGTTTGATCGGCTAAAGCATTCAAAAACTCCTGATCAAAATTTTCTGGAGGAACATAACGGTAAGATACACTATTAAAAGATTCGTCATCTTCTCGAATTTCGGTTAGTAATCCATTAACACTATCAGCTGGCAAAGTTCCCCAGATAGCCACTGAGCCACCAATATCAACACAAGTACCTTCTTCTTCACAAGAAGCAGGATCATAGGTTTTTAGTAAAATCAAAGAAACTAAGAACAAGAGTCCGAATGTTATTACCAATCCTAATTCAAACGGTCTTAATTTCATAGCTTTCTTACTGTAAATCCATAATGATGATCACCGGCTGGATATTCTCTTTCCAGCATGAATTCCAAGGACTCAAATAGATTGATGGCTTTATCTTTTGTAATTACATCTTGCGGGCGTGGGCCAAGACCACCAAATGACTCCGACCAATCTATTACATGCAAAACCCCACCTGGTCTTAGTGTTCTTCTAATCTCCTTTATTGCTTCTTCTTTTTTTTCAAATTGAAATAGGGTATTAACTAAAAGACCGGCGTCTAAAGAATTATCTTTTAGCTTTATACCGTTTACTTCCTCAAGATCACACCATAGGGGATGAACGTTGGATAAATTATTTAAACGAATAAACTCACCGACCTTTTCTACTAAATGCTTTTGGATCTCACAGGCATATACGCGCCCCGAAGAACCAACTGACCGGGATAAGATCTTTAGAAAAAAACCGCTACCAGCACCAAAGTCGGCCACCATATCACCTTCTTTGATATGGAAGTGGGTAGAGACAACTTCTGGCACCACAAAGCGACCAGGTAAAACAAAATTCATAACTACATTTTAATACAGTTTGGGCAGATAAAGAAACTTTAGGTGTGAAATAAAAGAGGCGCGCCCGTAGGGCGCGCCTCTTTTATTTCTTTAATTTCCCTTCTAAACAAACACCACACTTGCAATCGCATCTCCCTCACGCATCTTCATTACCCTTACCCCTTGAGTTTGTCTTCCTAGAGTCGGCACGTCTTTGAGTGGAAGTTTGATCACTTGCCCCTTCTTACTCATAATCACAAGCTCTCCATCTGCTTTTTCATCTTCTTTCAAAACAATTCCGCAAACAATCACACCAGTCTTATCTGTTACCTTGGCTGTCTTAATTCCCGAACCGCCTCGCTTTTGTACTTTATATTCCTTAACTGGAGTAGCTTTTCCATAACCATGCTCGGTTACAATCAAAATCTCATTATTCTTGTCGCCTTTTTTAATCACATCAGCTGACACTACAATATCATTCTTACCAAGCTTCATTGCTGTCACTCCAGCTGCAGTTCGTCCCATTTCACGAACATCTGATTCCTTGAAACGAATCGCCTGACCATCAAGAGTCACTAGAGAAAGCTCATCACCTTTACCAACAAACTTAGCCGCGATCAGAGAATCGTCATCTTTTAATGTGATTGAAATCAGACCACTACGACGCACATCCTTGAAAGCACTAGCATCACTTTTCTTTACCACACCATGTTTGGTAAACATCATAAGACCCCAATCACCAGCCCATTCGTCTTTTCTTACCGCCAATACTGAGGTGATAGTTTCTTCCTGACTCATAGACAAGAAATTCATAATCGACTTCCCCTTAGTGGCTCGTCGACCTTCCGGAATTTCGTACATCTTGCTTTGATAGACCTTACCTTTATCGGTAAAGAACAAAAGATCGCTATGAGCTGAAGTGGTGAGGAGAGTGGTCACCACGTCTTCTTCTTTGGTATTTAAATCTACTACTCCCACTCCGCCACGCTTTTGCACACGATACTCTTCTGGGTTGGTACGCTTTACATAACCTCCCTGCGTAAGCACAAGCACACTTTCGTCATCAGGTACTAAGTCTTCCTGAGAAAGTTGTTTGACACCACCCTTTACAATCTTAGTGCGACGATCATCACCAAATTTTTCAGCCACTTCCAAAAGATCATCCTTAACGATCTTCATCATGCGTGCCTTACTTTTCAAAATCGCCTCAAGCTCTTTGATTAGTTTTTGCAAAGCTGCTAGTTCATCCTCAATTTTCTTGCGTTCGAGACCAGCCAGCTTTTGGAGACGCATATCGAGAATTGCCTGCGCCTGAATAGCTGAAAATTTAAATTCTTTCATCAAGCCAGCGTGAGCTGTAGGCACGTCTTTAGCAGCCCGAATCAACTTGATAATCTTATCAATATGATCAAGCGCCTTTTTAAGACCAAGTAAAATATGCTCACGATCCTGTGCCTTACTTAAATCATAAGCGGTACGACGACGGATTACTTCCGATCGGTGCTTGATATACTCTTGCAAAATAGCCTTGAGTGACAAGGTTTGTGGTATACCATCCACCAAAGCCACCATGTTGTAGTGGAAAGTATCTTCTAGCTGGGTATGTTTGTAGAGTTTATTTAAAACGGTTTGTGGTTGTGCCCCACTCTTGAGCTCAATCACAATCCGTATATCGGAAGTTGACTCATCGCGCATGTCTCGAATCCCTTCTATTTTTTTATCACGAACCAAATCAGCGATTTTTACCTGCAATTCGGCTTTGTTTACACGATAAGGAATTGAGGTGATGATGATAGAAAAAGCTCCGCGCTTATCTTCAACGATTTCAGCCTCGCCCCGTACTGTCACCCCGCCCTTACCATTGGCGTAAGCGTGAGCAATATCCTTTTGATTAAAAGCAATAGCACCAACAGGAAAATCTGGTCCTTTAACAAACTTCAATAAATCTTCAGTTGATGCCTCGGGGTCATCAATTAAATGAGCTACCGCGCCGGCCAATTCCCGAAGGTTGTGTGGCGGGATATTGGTTGCCATTCCCACCGCAATACCAAGAGATCCCAACAAAAGTAAGTTTGGCACCGCAGCTGGTAAAACAATAGGTTCTTTCTTGGTGCCATCAAAGTTTGGACGCCAATCAACCGTATCTTTTTCTAGGTCACGCAAAAGTTCTTCGGCCAATTTAGACATCTTGGCTTCTGTGTATCGATAAGCCGCCGCTGAGTCGCCGTCGATCGAACCAAAGTTTCCTTGCCCTAAAACAAGAGGATAGCGAGTAGAAAATGGCTGAGCTAATTTTACCATCGCTTCATAAACTGAAGCATCTCCATGGGGATGAAGACTACCGAGTACGTCTCCCACTACCGTCGCTGACTTGCGGAATTTTGCGGTAGAAGTCAGACCATTTAGTCGCATAGAATACAAGATGCGACGATGCACTGGCTTAAGCCCATCACGCACATCTGGCAACGCCCGCTGGGTAATTACCGACATGGCGTAGTCTAGGTAGGCAGTTTCCATCTCACTCGCAATTCCTTGAGTGATAATTCCACGTGGTGTCCCTGGGACTTCTTCAACTATTGTCTTTTTCGGCATATTTGTCTTAGAGGGATATTAAATAATGAGGAAGTATAACATATCATCAGAAAGTTTTAACTATCAAAACAGTCTAGCACTAGTAGAAGCCTGTCCGTCAAGTTGGTTTTTAGTGCTACTACTCGATGTAGTTGCTATCATTACTTCTCGATAAATTGGTTGATTGCTATTCATTGTGGTTGTAGAAATATAATTATAATCTGAGGAGGAACTGGCTTGGTTTTTATTAAGATTAGCAATTTCTTCTTCACTTAAAGTGATATTCATTGGGTTGGTATTGGTAGCTTTAATTTCTTCTGCTGAGTTTTCGACCGACTCCAAACCTTGATCTTGCTGCACTGAGTTTTTGAGGTTGGCTAATTGTTCTTTTGACTGTTTAAATAAATTAGCGAAAGGAGTACTATCTTTTTTTACTTCTGCCATTTGCTCCATTGATAACGAACCCTGATTTACTGTCCCCATAAACCAAACGATCGCCACCAAGCCTGTAAAAGTTGAGGCGAAGATCATGGCGTAATTAATACGGACGTTTTTAGGCTTTCTTTGAAGATTACGAAAGAATTGCATTGCAATATATTACACCTTAAATACCACCACCTCCCCTTCCATAGCCGAAACTTCTTTCTTTTTAATTGTTAGTTTATCAATTGGAGTTTTGCCGTCAGCGCCGATCTCTTTCAAAAAGGCCTTGAGAGCATTTTGATCGTAATGCATTGGAATAATGAGCTTAGCCTCAAGCTTTACCGCCAATTTAGATGCATCTGGCACATCAAGCACATCTCCACCACCAATCGGCACAAATAATATATCGATATCACCAAATTCACCGAGGATTTTTGGGTCAATTTCTGCATTACCGATAGCACCAAGAAAAACCATATTAATCTCCTCCATTCTCACCTGATAAATAGTATTGTATCTTTCTACGTTTTCATAAGTAGTTTTTACTCCATAACCGCGCGCTGTTACTTGCCCAAATTCATATTCGCCTGGACCCTGCACCACATATGGTTCTTTATTGCCGTGAGTTACCTGATCGATACCGTTGAAATTAGGATGATTTAAGGATACGAACGCAACATCAGAGCCAAACTTAACTGGATCTAATTTTGAATTTTTGGATATAGGATCAAAGGCCAAAGTAATATCGCCAAAAGAAACTTTAAAACATTGCCCACCGTGGTATGTGATTATCATAATGCTGGATAGTATACGATAAATTTTTCAGAACGGGAAATTTACTATTCCTTTATGTTAAAATCCGCAACGAAGACATAAAACCAGTATTAGTATTGACAAAACTCAATAATATATGTATTATTGCGTGAGAGAAATATATTACTTTTATATTAAAGGAGCAGTTAAATGAATAAATTATTTGGCAAGCCTGTATTCAGTTTTACACTTAGGGTGCCTCATGGTTACAGGCATGATAGTAAAATTTCAAGCTACAGAGATAGAAATAAGAAAGAAAACGGGGACCCATTTCTAAAAAATATTTTATATGATGACAGTCATTTTCCGAAAACTTCTGACCAACTTATTCCTGGAGCAATATACGAAGTAAATGTAGTACAAATAAAAGAAACAGTAAGTTGTCAAGATTGTGTAGATTATATCAAAGGAAATAATTACCTATTAGTAGGTCTTCAAGGATTAATCTTAGCAGTTGAGCAACAGCCAGATAATCTGGCAGAAATAGCTTATATATGTTCTTCTAATTATTTAGCCCCGGCTAAATATTTAGTCGCACTTGATGGCATAAAATCACTACCGACCAACAGTAGTAATCAGCATATATTACCCTTATGTACGTTTATCGGTCGAGATTGTCCAGGGTTTCTCACACACGCTTACTTTGAAGAAGATTTACATAAAAATCTATTTGTGCTATTGGTACAAAAAATATAAACATTCAAATTACTGAACATCTAGCAAGTACAGAAACTTGCTAGATTTTTTATATAGTTATTCATGTTTAAACTAGACATTGCACCACTTTTATACTATATTATCGCCACCGTAAGGTAATTATTAGTTTCTAGCGACACACGCTTAATCCCGAGCTCATGCACATGGCTATGAGAGATGGTTTGCTCGGACCCGTGTCGTCGGAATAAATCAAAGAAAATATGTCAGATAATACATCTGTAGCCTCTGGCACCGATTCCGGTGTTATGCATACATTTATTAGTAGCGTACCTAGCACACCAAAAGAAGGTCAGTTGATCGAAGGTGTAGTTTCAGCTATTGGACGCGCACGTGTGTATGTAGACTTACCACCTTTTGGTACTGGTCTTATTTATGGTCGTGAATACATGAACGCTCGCGATGTACTTCGTAAGGTTTCAGTTGGCGATACTATCGCCGCCAAAATCGTTACTCCAGAAAACAGTGACGGTTATGTTGAACTTTCACTTAAGGAAGCTCGTCAGGCACTGATCTGGGCTGATGCTGAAGAAGCGGTGAAACGCGGTACTGTTATGAGCCTTGAAGTTAAGGAGGCCAACAAGGGTGGTCTTATTATTGAATGGCAAGGTATTCAAGGATTCCTTCCAGCTTCACAGCTTTCAACCGACAATTACCCACGCGTTTCAGACGGCGATAAGGACAAGATTCTAACTGCTCTAAACAGCCTAGTTGGTAAACACCTAAGCATGGTGATGATTACTGCTGATCAAAAAGAACACAAACTAATCTTCTCTGAGAAAGGTTTGCAAGAGAAAGAAGAGAAAGAAGAGAAAGTTGGTAAATATGAAGTTGGTGATGTACTAACTGGCGAAGTGACTGGTGCTGTCGACTTTGGTATCTTCGTGAAGGTAGAACAAGGTCTTGAAGGCTTGGTTCATATCTCTGAACTAGACTGGGGCTTGGTAGAAGACACTCGCTCACTATACAAAGTTGGCGATAAGGTAAAAGTTAAGGTGATTGAAGTTAAAGATGATAAAATTTCTCTATCTATCAAACAACTTAAGGAAAACCCTTGGTCAGAAGCTAGTCGAAAGTACAAGAAAGAACAAATTGTTGATGCGGTGGTTATTAAGTACAACAAGTACGGTGCTTTGGCCTCAATCGAGGAAGGAGTAGCTGGATTGGTACACGTATCTGAATTTGAAAACGAAGCAGCTCTAAAAAGCGCTTTGTCACTTGGTGGCGTTTACAAGTTCAAGATTTCACTCTTTGAACCAAACGAACAACGCATGACACTGACTTTTAAGGATGTAAACGCTGAGGAAAAGAAGTAGTACCATTTAGGTAACACACAAAGGGGCGCCGGCTTTGCCGGCGCCCCTTTGTGTTGTACCTACCCCTCATTAAACTTATTCATCGCTTTCGCCACTCCATCCTTCATTATCATCTCCAACAATTCCTTCACTCGAGCCTTCACTATTTCCAACTCTTCCAATTCTCGCTTAGAAAATTTATTTAAAACATAACTGCCCAATCTTTCACCTTCTGGACGAACTGGTAAACCCGTCTCAGCATGCACTGGAGCAATACCTACACGCACACGCACAAAATCTTTAGTTTCTAAATGCTGAATAATGGATTTAATACCATTATGTCCACCATCACCACGATCTTTAGAAACTTTAATTTTACCCAAAGGCAAATCTACATCATCATAAATCACCACCAGATTTTCTAACTCTGTTTTTGGTACCAACTTTTTAATCGCCAAACCAGAATTGTTCATAAAAGTACTTGGAAAAAGGCCAATCACTTCCATCTCACCAATTTTCCCCTTTGTATACAATCCTTCATAGGGCATTTTAGTTTCTGGGGCAGACCACCCAAACTCCCTCACCAAATAATCCAACATTAAAAATCCCACATTGTGCCGGGTGTTTTCGTATTCTTTTCCTGGATTTCCTAGAGCAACGATGTACTGCATATGTGCGCACAATAATACACGAATTTATAACTTTATGCTTAAGTCTAAAGCATGATATGATTTTCTTCACTATGACTAACTCAATTCTTGAAATTAAAAACCTAACCAAAATTTATGGTCAAGGTGAAAAAGCCAAGCTAGCACTCGATAACATTTCTCTATCTATTCCGCGCGGGAGTTTTTTTGGACTACTAGGACCAAATGGCGCTGGAAAAAGTACGCTCATACATTGTATTACCGGCATTGCTGAGCCGACTTCAGGGAAAATTTTGATCGACAACACCGATGTAGTAAAAGAATACAAACTAGCCCGCACCAAAGTTGGTTTGTCACCGCAAGAATTTAATGTTGATATATTTTGTACCCCAGAAGAATTGATGGATTTTATGGGTGGTTATTACGGAGTTAAAAAAGAAGAACGAGGAAAACGTATAAATGAACTAATAAAAAGATTTGATTTAGAAGAACATCGACATGTTAAATTTCAAAAACTATCTGGTGGCTTAAAACGTCGCGCTATGCTTGGCCGTGCTCTCATTCATACTCCCGATCTACTTATATTAGACGAGCCAACTGCCGGCGTGGACGTAAAACAGCGTCACGATCTTTGGCAATATCTTAAGGAATTAAACGAGCAAGGTAAAACCATTATCCTTACCTCTCATTATCTAGAGGAAGTGCAATATTTATGCAACGACATCGCGGTTATCAATCATGGCAAAATTATCGCCCACGACACCAAAGCTGAATTTACAAAAGATGGAAAAAGTCTCGAGGAATCCTATCTAAAAATTACTGGCGAATTAGAAAAATAAAATATCCATCATGGAAAACAAACCTGCCACAAACAATTCTACAAAGACAAACTGGATCGGACTTTTTACAATGCTTCGACGTGAAGTGAAAAGGACTTTTCGCGTTGCAATTCAAACTCTAGTTGCACCGGTTATTTCCGCCAGTTTGTACATTTTTATTTTTGGTATCGTAATCGGATCACAAATTGCCGAAATTTCTGGAGTACCTTATATGACTTTTGTTTTTCCGGGGATTCTAATGCTTTCAGTAATCAACGCTTCTTTTGCCAGTGCTTCTTCAGCGTTGTATTTTATGCGGTTCACTCGTGGTATTGAAGAAATTTTAATTACGCCTTTTTCTTACTTAGAAATGCTAATTGGCTTTGTTGGTAGCGCAATTCTAAGGGCTGTTATTGTAGCTTTCTTAATCCTAGGAGCTGGCCTTGTTTTTGGTGCCGTTAGTTTATTACATCCTTTTCTATTTGTTTTTTATATTGTTTGTATTGCAGCGATTTTTGCTATGCTGGGTATCATTACTGCACTCTGGGCGGAAAATTTCGAACAATTACAAGTCTTAAATACTTTTGTTATCACTCCCCTCACCTATCTCGGTGGAATTTTTTACTCCATAAAATTCCTACCTGACTTAGCTGTTACCCTAACCCTACTAAATCCCTTCTTTTATTTTGCTGACGCAATTAGAAGCAGCATGATTGGTGTAAGTGAAGCCAATACTTTAGTTGGAGTAGTTTTAATTGTTGGTTTAGTTATCACTCTTGGTACTTTAGTCATTTATTTATTTAAAAAAGGTTGGAAGATTCGTGCATAGAAAAAATAATTGACTTATTAGTTTTGAACGACCCTGCAGGCGTAGCCGAAGCCTTAGTGAAAAACTAATAAGTCAATTATTTTTACGCTCGTTTTCTCACTTATTGTTTTTACATTTTGATTAAAGTATAATGTGGGAACTTATGAATTCATCTTCTGAAAATTTTATAATAAAGGAGAAAGAACCAGAAAATAATTTGCCGGAAAATAAAAAAGAACATCCCTTTGTCGAGATAATTCGCTTCTCTATCATTGCTCTCATCATAGTGATTCCTATCCGCATGTTTGTCGCTCAACCATTCATTGTGTCTGGTGCCTCCATGGAAGAGACTTTCCAAAGCGGTGAGTATTTGATAGTAGATCAAGTTAGCTATCACTTGCACGACCCAGCTCGTGGTGATGTTATTGTATTTCGTTATCCTAAAGACCCTTCTAAATATTTTATTAAAAGAATAATTGGACTACCTGGCGACACAGTCAAAATAGAAGGTTCAACAGTCACTATTGTCAACGAACAAAATCCTAATGGTTTTGTAATTGATGAACCCTACATAAAATCAATGTCTCCTGACAACCACTTAACCGAAAAACTCGGTGCTCGTGAGTATTTTGTCATGGGTGACAACCGAGACCGGAGTTCTGATTCTCGCGCCTGGGGCATTTTGACTGAAGACCGCATTATTGGAAAAGCTTTCTTAAGACTTTTCCCACCCAGCGCTTTAGATGTCATGCCTGGAGCCGTTGAAACAGAAGTTACTAGCGATTCAAAGTAAGATACATTCTATGAAGTATTCCACCACCGAATTTCTAAAAACCGCCACTAACACCGCCGAGCATTTTGGTTTTCGTAAAGTTGAAAGCTTTAAAAACGAACCTCTTTGTAAAAATTGTAGCACTGCCTTAAATCACTCCATTACCCCAGAAGACATATTACAAAACACCCATAACGGACTTCTTAGTTCTTATATTGCTTCTTTTTGCGACAACAACCTGCACGCCTTAAACGCTCCAGTTTTACTCTATTCCACCGAACAAATTGCTGACACTCAAGATATTTCTGTCGCTTTTAATATTTTTAATGTACAAAAAAGTATTGCCGAGGCCATTTTGATTCAGATGAGTCGTTCACTAATGCAGGATCTTGGTCATACTGATCATACCGTAAGAATAAATTCACTTGGCGACAACGAATCAGCCACTCGCTACAGTCGTGAGCTAGCTAATTTTTTGAAGAAAAGAATAGATTCAATGCCAGTAAATGCTCGCGAGTCAATGAAAGATCACCCTTTGCGAGCTTTACTTGATTTAATAAAAGAAGATCATGATCTATCTTACCGATGCCCCAACCCGCTTGAATATTTAAGTGATCAAAGTCGTAAACATTTCCGTGAAATTGTTGAGTATTTGGACATGACCGAAACCCCTTATGAAATTGATCCTAAGATGGTGGTAAACTTTGACTGTTATTCAGACGCATTATTTTCCATTGAAAATAATGCGTCTGCCGAAGAAAATAATATCACCATTCAAGGTGGTAGATATGATGATTTTATTTTCAGCAAAACTAAAAGTCGCATACCAGCAGCTGGCACCATTATCACCTTGAAAGGTATAAATAAGCCTATGGCTAGAGTTCCTCGCAGTAAAAGCTCAAAACCAGACGTATACGTGGTACAGCTTGGTTTTGGACCAAAAATCCGTAGCCTGATGATTATTGATGAATTACGTCGAGCTGGGATTCCTGTTCATCACGACCTAGCCAGTGACTCATTATCGGCCCAAATTCGAGAAGCTGAGGCTCGTGGCGTGCGCTACACCATTATTGTCGGTCAAAAGGAATTTATTGATCAAACGGTTATTTTGCGCGATATGAAAGAAAGAAATCAAGAAAATATCCGTCCTGAGCAAATGCTAAAGAAATTGAAGAAACAATTGGCTTTGGCCTAACCCCTTACTTGCGCACTTTTGTTCTTAATGATATGCTCTTGTCCACATATGGCAATAAACGTCCAAGTCGACAAGAATAATAACGAAAGCAGTGCAAACGTCATTCGTCGTTTCACTAAGCGGGTTCAAGGAGCAGGAATTATCCCTAAAGTCCGTGGCGGTCGCTATCACAGTCGCATCAAAAGTCGCAACGTTCAGCGTGAAGCTAAGTTGAAGAAATTAGAAAAGAAAGAAAAATACGAAGATCTTCTAAAATTAGGTAAGATCCAAGAACCAAAATCTTTCCGTCGTTAATCAAAACCCTTCTCTACTAGAGAGGGGTTTTTGTTTAGCAATTGATATGCGATACTATAGTAATGTCAAAGAATTTTTCTATTACCAGCACTATTAAATCCTATCCCCATTTCCCCTACCAAGAAATAAAAGAAACCATTCTCGGCAAAAACTACGAACTCTCACTCGCCTTTGTAGGAACTGCTCGCGCCCAAAAATTAAATGTCGCCTATCGCAAAAAGAGCTACGTACCAAACGTCTTGTCTTTCCCGTTAAATGAAACCTGCGGGGAGATTTTTATATGCCCAGAAATTTCTTACAAAGAAGCCTGGGAATTTAATTTGTCCAAGAAAGGCTACGTTGCCTTTCTCTTTATCCACGGTTTATTACATTTGAAAGGTTACGATCATGGCAGTAAAATGGAGGAGCTAGAAAAACGCTACATGAAGCGGTTTGGAATAGTGTAGCTTTTTTAGTTTTCTTATGGCAGATCATATTATCACAGGTATAGATGTTGGAACCTACCACGTAAAAGTGGCGATTGCTCGACTGCCCAGACAAACCAGTGACCGCAAACCTATACCAGAAATAATTGGTACCGGCTATGCTGAAAGTCGAGGACTAAAAAGTGGTTATATCCTCCAGCCCGACGAAGTATCTCGTAGTATTAAGAGCGCTATCTCACAAGCCGAAAAAAGTGCCGGTGTGATAGTAAAAAAAGCACATGTTGCCATCGGTAGCATTGGTCTTGAAGAACTCTATTCTCGAGGTGAAATTATTCCAGCCCGGGCTGATTCAGAGATCACAGTCACCGATCTCGATAAGGTTATGCAAGATAGCGAAGACAGAATTTCTGACCATATTCCAAACCGCAAGATTCTTCATAACATTCCCCTTCGCTATACAGTTGATGGAGCTGAGGTATTAGGGCGACCACAAGGGTTGAGAGGAACCAAGCTTGAGGTTGATACTTTATTTATCACTACCTACGAACAGCACGTCAACGACCTAATCTCTACCATCGAAAATATTGGCATCTATGTAGAGGATGTGATCGCTTCTCCACTTGCTACTAGTTTTGTCATTTTAAATAAAACTCAAAAACGCGCTGGTTGTGTTTTGGTCAATATTGGTTCGGAAACCACTTCCTTGGTTGTCTTTGAAGACTCTACACCCATCTCTCTAAAAATCTTCCCAGTTGGTTCAAACGATATCACCAACGACATCGCTCTCGGCTTAAAAGTTACTATCGAAGAGGCAGAAAAAATAAAACGAGGTGGCATGACCAGTGTAACTTTTTCTAAGAAAAAATTAGATGAAATTATTCATCACCGTTTAAATTCTATCTTTGAATTGATCGATACACACCTTAAGAAAATCAAGCGTGACGGTCTTCTGCCGGCCGGAATTATTTTGACTGGTGGCGGATCAAACATCCATGGCATTACCGATATCGCTAAAAGTACACTGTCTCTACCAGCGCGCACCGCTGCACTTGAGGTTGGTAAAAACACAAAAGTAAAGGATGCTTCTTGGGCGGTGGCTTATGGATTATGCATGTGGGGCGCAAGCGACACCGAAGACACTAGCACCATTGGCATGGTAAAACAAACGAAAAAAAGCTTGTTTTCTTGGCTTAATCAATTTTTGCCATAGAATATTTTTCTACTTTGTCAATCACACGAATACACCCAAAGTCAATATCGTGACAGATATTCTTATTCCCTGTATGATACCGATAACCTATTATGTGTGGGTACCCTTATGAGTAGAGGGGAAATAAAAGTTATTTTTATAAATTTATGGAACAAATTAAATCAGACGTAGAATCATTTGCACGCATTCGTGTAGTTGGTGTTGGTGGTTCGGGTGGCAACGCAGTGAACTACATGGTAGCCAACAAGGTCAAAGGTGTGGAGTTTATTGCCATCAACAGTGATGCACAAGATCTTCATCATTCACTAGCTAAGAGAAAAATTCACGTTGGAAAAAATCTGACTCGTGGTCTTGGTGCTGGTGGAAATCCGGACATGGGACGTCGTGCAGCTGAAGAGACTCGTGAGGAAATCGCAAACGCCATCAAGGGATCAGATATGATCTTTGTTACTTGTGGTATGGGTGGTGGTACTGGTACTGGTGCCGCACCAGTGGTAGCCAAGATTGCTCGCGAAAGTGGAGCTTTGACTGTAGGAGTGGTGACCAAGCCTTTCTTATTTGAAGGTCAAGAGCGTATGCGCTTGGCTCTTCAAGGTATTGAGGAATTGAAAAAAGAGGTTGATGCCCTCATCACTATTCCCAACGACCGTCTGCTTGCAATCGTTGATCGCGAAACAACTGTAAAAAATGCTTTTGAGCAGTGTGACAATGTTTTGAAACAAGCCGTGGAAGGTATTTCAGATCTAATCACAATGCCTGGTATCATCAACGTCGACTTTGCTGACATTCGTAGCGTTATGGAAAATGCCGGTTCAGCCCTTATGGGTGTCGGTATCTCTAGCGGCGAAAAGCGCGCTGAAGAAGCGGCTCAATCAGCTATCAACTCTCCTCTACTCGAAGTTTCTATCAATGGTGCCAAGGGCGTACTCTTTGCTATCGCCGGTGGTGATGATCTAGCCATGCTAGAGATTCAAGACGCAGCGCGAGTCATCACTGAATCTATAGACCCACAAGCTAAAGTTATTTTTGGTGCAATCAAAGACGACAAGCTTAAGAAGAATGAAATTAAAGTCACGGTAATTGCTACCGGTTTCCCTGAAGAAACTTTATCCAACAACTCTTTCTTACGACGTGCACCAGTAGCTTCACCTACCCCTTCCGCTCAGCACACTCCAGTTGCCACTTCTGCTCCCTCTCGTCCTGAGCCAGAGCCAGAAGTAACAGAAACCAGAGGACGAATCTTTAATTCCCTCTCTATCCCAAGAAACTCTGAACCTAATCAACCTGAGCCACCGGCCACCACTCCAGCCAAAAGCATGGAAATGCCAAGACGTGATCCTAAGCCAGTTGACCCAATTGATGAAGATGACAATGATGACTGGGGAGCAGTTCCGGCTTTCCTGCGTCGATCAAAGCTGAAGTAGAATAAAAAACAAAACACAAGAGGCGCGCCCTTCGGGCGCGCCTCTTGTGTTTTCTGGAAAACCACCAGATTTTTGTTTTCACTCGGCGCATAGTACAATGATGAACGTTAAAATAATTCCGTCTTAAATTTCTTTATGTTTGAACTTACAATCATTGGTGGGGGTCCAGCTGGTATTGCAGCCGGTGTATATGCATCACGCAAGCAATTAAAAACTTTATTTATTACCAAAGACTGGGGTGGCCAAAGTATTGTCTCCGAAGAAATACAAAACTGGATTGGCACACCAGCTATCAGTGGCTCGCAGCTAGCAC
>JAGOSI010000018.1 GCA_018062385.1 Minisyncoccota bacterium | reverse complement strand
TTTGCTATAATCCCGCCACATACGCAAAGGGGTCTTTGGATGAGTTATGGTTGGAGATTTTCATATCGCGGAGTAATCACGAAAACGTGATGTCGATATTAATCAAATAAAACTGAAGACGACGGAAGGAAGCGCGATTAGCGTTTTTTCTGCTGTATTTGGTGGGAGGTAATTTTATTTATAGTATTTATGAGAACAATGCATAAAGAACATACTGTGTCAGTTGGAAATTTGCCTCAAAAGCGTTTCCAAGTGAGTGCGGATCCAAAGATTCCATTACCAGACCTAATTGAGCCACAACGCGAGTCTTTTCGTTGGTTTGTTGAGACTGCTCTCAAAGAAATTTTCACTGAATTCTCACCAATCAGTGACTACTCAGAAAAGAAGTTCGAACTTAAGTTCAAGAAATACGAACTTGGTTCACCAAAGTATACTCCTGAATTTGCTAAAGAAAACAAACTTACCTATGAAGCGCCACTCCGCGCCCATGTAATTTTGAAGAACAAAACTTTTGAAAGTGAAAAAGATCAGGAGATTTTCATGACTGATCTACCAGTAATGACCGAGCATGGTACTTTCATTATCAACGGTGTTGAGCGCGTGATTGTTCCGCAGCTCGCACGTTCTTATGGAATATTCTTCACCCAAAATGAAGTTAAAGGACGTCAACTTTTTGGTGCAAAAATCATCCCAGCCCGTGGTGTCTGGATTGAAATTGAGTCGGAGGCTGACGGTGTGATTTATGTAAAGATCGATCGCAAGAAGAAGTTTCCAATTTCTTCACTTTTGCGTGTCCTCGGTGTAGAGAAAGAGAAAGATATGATCGCTCTTATGACCGGCGTAGAGCGCGGTGAGGAGTACATGAAGGCTACTATTGCTAAAGACCCAGCCAAGACTACCGATGAGTCATATATTGAAATATACAAGCGTCTTCGCGATGGTGATTTGGCGACGGTGGAAAATGCACGTGAGTTCATAAATTCTATCTTTACTACGGCTCGCTACGATTTGTCAGAAATTGGTCGTCACCACTTTAACGAACGATTTGGTCGTTCGATCGATAAGAAGGCTACCGATGAGCGAACTATTTCAACGGAAGATATTCGTTTGATTATGACGCATATTGTGACGCAAAATCATGAACCGGGAGCTTTGGCTGATGATATTGATCATTTAGGTTTCCGTCGCGTGCGTTACTTTGGGGAAATGTTGCAACAGCGCGTTCGAGTCGGTATGACTCGTATGAAGCGAAATATTCAGGATCGGATGTCTACGATTGAGGCTGAAACTAGTCTACCAATGCAGATCATCAACCCGCGCCCACTTCAGGCAGCGATCAAGGAATTTTTCACTACCAACCAGCTCTCTCAATTCTCACAACAGCAAAATATATTAGCTGAAATCGAACACTTACGGACGCTATCTGCTTTAGGTCCGGGTGGTTTGACTCGTGAGCGGGCAAGTTTTGAAGTTCGTGACATTCACCCAAGTCACTATGGACGTCTTTGTCCAATCCATACTCCAGAAGGTCCAAACATTGGTCTGATTCTTCGTCTTTCAATGTATTCTCGTGTGAACCGTTTTGGTATTATCGAAACCCCTTACGCTAAAGTAGAAAAAGGAGTAATTACTGATGAAGTGACATACTTTAATGCTCATGAAGAAGAAAAATATACTATCGCTCATGCTGCGATTGAGGTAGATGCTAATGGTAAAATCAAGAACGACTTTATCGAAGCTCGAAGAAAAAATCTGCCGATGCTAGTTTCTAAGAAAGAAGTTGATTATATCGACATTGCAACCAATCAAGCTTTTTCTGTGGCGACCTCAATGATTCCTTTTATGAATCATGATGACGCCAACCGTACTTTAATGGGTTCAAACATGCAGAAGCAGGCTACACCATGTTTGGTGCAAGAAGCACCGATTGTAGCGACTGGAGTGGAAGGGATGGTGGCGCGTGATACTCATCGCGTTATCTATGCTTCAGAAGCTGGAGAGGTGATTGAATGTGATGCTAAGCATATTGTAGTAAAGAATAAAGAGGGTAAGAAGAAAGAATACACTCTAGCTTCATTTGAACGAACCAACGACTTCTCAGCTTTCTATCATCGTCCAGCGGTAACAGTAGGAGCTAAAGTAAAGCGGGGAGATCTTTTGGCCGACACCTCTTCAACTGACAATGGTCAGATTGCTGTGGGTCAAAATGCTCTAGTTGCTTTTATGAGTTGGAATGGTGCCAACTATGAAGATGCGATTGTTATCTCTGAACGTTTAGTTAAGCAAAGTAAGTTTTCAACTATTCACTTGGATGAGTTAGAGGTGTCGGTTCGCGACACTAAGCTTGGTCCGGAAGTAACTTCTTCTGATATTCCAAATGTGTCAGAATTGAAACTCCGCAATCTTGATGAGAGTGGAATCATCCGCATTGGTGCGGAAGTGCGCCCAGGAGATATCTTGGTTGGTAAAGTAACACCAAAAGGTGAGACTCAACTTTCTCCAGAAGAGCGTCTCCTACGTTCAATCTTCGGTGAAAAGGCTAAGGATGTAAAAGATACTTCATTACGCTTAGAGGCTGGTAAGAGAGGTCGAGTGATAGGAGTTAAAATCTTCTCACGTGAAAATGGTGACCAACTAGAAAGTGGTGTAATCAAGCGAATTCATATTACTATCGCTCAAGTTCGTAATGTATCAGTTGGTGATAAGCTAGCAGGTCGTCACGGAAACAAGGGTGTAATTTCACGTATCTTACCGGAAGAAGATATGCCTTACACAGAAGACGGTCGTCCAATTGATATTCTTCTAACACCGCTTGGTGTACCGTCTCGTATGAACTTAGGTCAGATTCTTGAGCTACACCTTGGTATGGCAGCTAATACGCTTGGTTATCAGGCGATTGTGCCACCATTTGCTGGTGCAACTGAAGATCATGTAAAAGCAGAACTAAAGGCTGCGGGATTACCAACAGACGGAAAGATTCAGCTACGCGACGGTCTAACCGGTGAAGCCTTTGCTCAAAAGACTGCTGTTGGCTATATGTACATTCTTAAACTTCACCACATGGTGGAAGATAAGATCCACATGCGTTCGATTGGGCCGTACTCCTTGATTACCCAACAGCCACTTGGTGGAAAGGCCCAGGTTGGAGGTCAGAGATTTGGAGAAATGGAAGTGTGGGCGCTTCTTGGTTATGGAGCAGCTTATACACTACGAGAAATGTTGACCATTAAGTCTGACGATATTGTTGGCCGTTCAGCTGCCTTTGATGCGATTGTGCGTGGTGAAAAGATTAGTCATCCCCATACTCCAGCCGCCTTCAATGTGTTAGTTAATCAGCTACGCGGATTGTCTCTTGATGTGAAGTTAGAAAAAGCCGAACGCGTCAAGCGTGATTATGAGTCTCAATAATCAATTATTATATGTCTATTAAAACATCAACATCATTCACCAAGTCAACACCGGCTCCAACTAATTTCACTGGTATTAGTTTACGTCTGGCAGCGCCAGAGACTATTCTTGAATGGTCACATGGTGAGGTGACCAAACCAGAAACCATCAACTACCGAACTCAGAGGCCAGAAAAGCACGGTTTATTTGACGAAAGAATTTTTGGACCGGTAGAAGATTACGAATGTTCTTGTAAAAAGTATCGTGGTATTCGTTATAAGGGAATCGTTTGTGAGAAATGTGGAGTAGAGGTTACTCGTGCTATCGTGCGTCGAGAACGTATGGGTCATATTGATCTTTGTATCCCTGTGTCTCATATTTGGTTCTTGCGTGGTGTGCCAAGTCGTATTGCGATGATTCTTGGTATTCAAGCTTCAGCGGTAGAGAAGGTAATTTATTTTGCTGGTTATATTGTCACTAAGGTTAGTGAAGATAATCGTGCTCGTCTTCTCAAGGAGCTTGATACTGAATACAAAACCAAGGTAAAAGCTCTACAAAATGAAGAGGCAAAAGAGGCTTTGCGTGATCGTATGGAAGAAATGAAGCGAGAGATTCAAAACGTTGTAACTGGTGTGGTTTTGGATGAATTAACTTTCCACCGTTTCTCTATCAAATACAGTACTTTGTTTGAGGCACGTATTGGCGCTGAAGCAATTTACGATTTGTTTAAGCAAGTAGATCTAAAACAATTAGTGACTCGTTTAGAAAAAGAACGAGAAACTGCCGGAGCTTTGGAAAGAGCTAAATTAGATAAGCGTCTATCACTTATTCGTGGTATGAGTCATGCTGGAGTTCGTCCTGAATGGATGTTTCTTACTCGCATCCCAGTTATTCCACCAGCTATCCGACCAATGGTGGCGCTTGAAGGTGGACGTCATGCATCTTCAGACCTAAACGACTTATATCGTCGAGTGATCAATCGTAATAACCGTCTGAAGAAACTTTTGGATATTCAAGCTCCAGATGTAATTTTGCGTAACGAAAAGCGTATTTTGCAAGAAGCTGTTGACGCGCTGATTGACAACTCAATTCGTCATGGTGGCGGAGCTTACTCAGCGATGAGTCAAGCACAACGTCGTCCATTAAAATCTCTATCTGACTACCTTAAGAGTAAACAAGGTTACTTCCGTCAAAACCTTCTCGGTAAGCGTGTAGACTACTCTGGACGTTCAGTGATCGTGATTGGTCCAGACTTGGCCCTTGATCAGTGCGGTCTGCCAAAGCATATGGCCCTTGAGCTTTTCCGTCCGTTTGTTATCGCTCAACTTCTGCAACAAGAATTGGCATACAACATTCGCGGAGCTGGTCGTTTGATTGAAGACGGAGTACCAGAAGTGTGGGCGATTCTTGAAAATGTTATTCGAGATCGACACGTGCTTTTGAACCGTGCGCCAACACTGCACCGTCAGGGTATTCAAGCTTTTCGTCCTGTTTTGATTGAAGGTAATGCGATTCAGGTTCACCCATTAGTTTGTCGTGCTTTCAATGCCGACTTCGACGGTGACCAGATGGCGGTACACGTACCTTTGTCTGATGAAGCACAAATGGAAGCTCGAGAAATTATTTCTGCCAATAAGAACATTCTGAAGCCAGGTTCTTCTGAACCGGTGGTGTCAGAGAAGCTTCTTGATATGGCTCTTGGTGCTTACTGGATGACTAAGCAAATGCCTGGTGCGATGGGTGAAGGTAAGTATTTTTCTTCACCAAACGATGCTATCAATGCCTTTGATTATGGCGTGATTGACTTCAGAGCTAAGATCAAAGTTTTGGCTACTGATACCGACAAGTACAAACAGTTTGATAATAAGATCTTTGAAACAACTGTTGGTCGTTTGATCTTCAATAGTGTGTTGCCGTCAGATCATTTATTTATTAATGATGTGGTAGTGCAACGTACACTCTTCACCGTGATTATCGATATTATCGATGCTCGTGGTCCAGAAGCTGTGCCGCCAATTGTCGACAAGTTAAAGAAGCTTGGTCTACGTTATGCTACTAAGTCAGGAACAACTTGGGGTATTGATGAGGTGAGTGTACCAAAAGAAAAGAAAGCGATTCTTGATAAGGCTCGTGCTAAGGAAAGAGAAGTGTTTGACGCGTATGACGAAGGTTTGATTTCCCGAGAAGAGCGACGTCGTATGGTGGTAGAGATTTGGCATGGAGCGAAGACTGAAATCGAAAAAGTACTACCCGATACTCTTGATGAAAATGGTTCTGCTTACGAAATGTGGAAGTCTGGTGCTCGTGGATCTCTAGGACAGATTGCCCAGATGGCTGGTATGAAAGGTTTGATTGTTAATACTCGTGGTGAAACTATCGAGTTCCCAATCTTGTCTTCAATGAAGGAAGGTATGTCACCACTTGAGTATTTCATTACTACTCACGGTTCTCGTAAAGGTCTAGCTGACACCGCCCTTCAAACTGCTAAAGCTGGTTATCTAACCCGTCGTCTCTTCGTGGTAGCACAAGATGCGATTGTTACAGAAAATGACTGTGCGACTAAGCAAGGTATTTCAATCAATCGTATTTCTGCTTCCGGAATTGAGATTGCTTTTTCTAAGGCAATTAAGGGACGAATTTTAGCTGAAGACGCGGTAGATTCTAAGGGTCGTGTGATCTTTGCTAAAGGTCACTTACTAAGTCGTCTTGATGCGATTGCGATCGAAGAATCAACTTGCGAATCAGTAGAGGTGCGTTCACCAATGACTTGTAAGACACTGCGTGGTGTATGTCAGCACTGTTATGGTATTGATCTCTCAACCAACCAATTGGTAGATATTGGTGAGGCGGTGGGTACGGTGGCAGCGCAGGCGATTGGTGAGCCGGGAACACAGCTTACTATGAACACTAAGCATGCTGGAGGAGCTGCCTCAGTTGGTGGAGACGTAACTTCTGGTCTGCCACGTGTAGAGGAAGTGTTTGAAAAACGTCAACCAAAAGTGCCAGCGGTGGTTTCTAAAGCTGAAGGAGTGGTGGTAGATATTCGTACTGAAGGTCGCGAGAAGGTGATTGTGGTGGCTCCAGATATGAACGCTAAGGGTGCGCCAAAGAAAAAGGATAATATTGAGTACGAAGTACATTATCGCCGTGTGGTAACTGTGTCTAAGGGGGATACAGTAGTTCCAGGACAGTTATTAACTGATGGTTCTGCGCTCTTGCCAGAACTCTTCAAATTTGGAGGACAAGAAATTACTCAAGACTACATCATTTCTGAAGTAAACAAGATTTACGAACTTCAAGGTGTAACCATTGCTCGTAAGCATATTGAGTTGATTGTAAAGCAAATGATGTCACGAGTACGTATTACCGCTTCCGGTGATAGTCCTTTCACTGTTGGCGATGTGGTTGAAGAATGGATCTTCGTAGATGCCAACAATAAGCTTAAAGAAGCTGGGCAAGAGCCAGCTAAAGCTGAGAAATTGATTCTTGGTATTACCGAAACTTCACTATCAAGAAAGAGTTTCTTGTCAGCAGCTTCATTCCAAAATACGACTCGTGTTTTGATTAACGCAGCTGTAAAGGGAAGTCAAGATAATCTAGCGGGTCTTATGGAGAACGTGATTATCGGAAAGCTAATTCCAGCTGGATCTGGTTTTGAGGGAAGTAAGAAATATAAGATGATTGAAGATATGCAGAAGTAGGTAGTGAAGGCAGTAAAATAAAATCAAAATGAGCGGCACCGTAGGTGCCGCTCATTTTAATTTACAATCTAATAAGTTCAGAATGTAGAGATAAAATTAAAATTTAAAGACCAGCTTGCTAGCAAACTGGTCTTATATATAACGTAAATGATCATTTACTTGTGGTCCATACTACTAAGTTTTTGGGAACTTACTTTATTTGTTTTTGTACCTAGCTGACAAAAGATTGCAAATCTTTTGTCAGCTTCGTTGGTGTCTTTAACTGAAAATTTATCAACAAATTTTAAAATTAATAAGATAATAGGTACGCTTACTATCATCATAAAAAGTAAGTCCATTAATAGAACCATCATCACAGTTCTCCTTAGCTTAAGTTAAAAATCAAAGGTGAATCCTCTGTTATGATAATACAAAGTCACATAATATCAAGTGCTTGTGCGGTCTTGGGCTTTTTCGCGTATAATACCAATAACTATGAGTGATGTGATACAGCAGATAAAAGATCGTTTGAATATTATTGATGTTGTGTCTTCTTATGTTGAATTGCAGAAAGCAGGCAGGCACTTTAAGGCACGTTGTCCATTTCATGATGAGAAAACCCCATCTTTTAATGTCTCCCCAGAACGTGGTATGTATCATTGTTATGGCTGTCGGGCAGGTGGAGACATGTTTACTTTTATCCAAGAAATTGAAGGAGTGGATTTTAAAGAGGCGTTAAAAATCTTGGCAAATAAAGCTGGAGTGGAATTGGTGCCTGTCTCACCACAGAAGAAAAATGAACGTGATCGTATTTACGCTGTTTTAGAGGAAGCGACGAATTTTTTTGAGCATTCATTGGTTGAGGGATCTGTACCTAAAGAATACATTGAAAAAAGAGGAATAACTTTAACGACCAGTATGACGTGGCGTCTTGGCTATGCTCCAGGGTCGGATAATATTTGGCGAACAACCAAAGATCATTTAATAAAAAAGGGATTTACTGAAAATGAGCTCTTAAAGGCTGGTTTAATAAAAACTAGTCAAAAAGGACGTGATTCGTATGATGTGTTTCGGAATCGAGTAATGTTTCCACTATTTGATCAAGGTGGGCGAGTGGTGGCCTTTTCAGGTCGAACACTTGAGGTTGGTCCTGATGTGCCCAAATATGTAAATTCACCTGAGACTGAATTATTCAAAAAATCAGAAATTCTGTATGGTTATCATCGGGCTAAGCATGGGATTAGACAGTTGGATTTTTCTATAATTGTGGAAGGGCAGTTTGATGTGGTGATGAGTCATCAGGCCGGTTATAACAATACAGTCGCTGTGTCCGGAACAGCTTTGACCCAGCATCATGTGCAACTTTTAGAGCGATTGTCAAAAAGAGTTGTATTGGCACTTGATGCTGATAAGGCGGGAATTGCTGCTATGAAGCGAGCGGCAGATTTGATGCTGAGGCGGGGTTTGGATGTGAAAGTTGCAGTGCTAGACGGAGGAAAAGATCCGGCCGATGTTATTTTAGAAGATCCAAAAAAATACAAGAAAATGATTGGTCATTCAGTGCATGTAATTGAGTTTCTTTTGGCTAATCTCGCTAGTTTAGGTCTTGATGACAGAACCTTTAAACTTAGGGCACGAGAAGAGGTGATACCTTATATATTACTTTTACCAAATAAAATCGATCAAGATCATTTTGAGAGCAAAGTGGCGGAAGTCTTGAAAACTACTAAGGAAGCCGTACATTTTGAGGTGGAGCGTTTTAATGAATTGGAGGAGCAGGCTATAAAAACTCCGGCAGTTAAAGAATTATCGGTAGATAAACCAATGAAAGTGGAAGCTGTGCTCGGTGGACGATTTGAAACTTTACTCAATTATTTGTTTGGTATTTTGCCTTTGTTTGATAACGTGGTGGCGGAAAAAATTATTAGTGTGATTGAAGAAATTACCAACAGTAAAATTAAGGAGCTTGAAGAAAGGGTTTCAAAAAACTTATCATCAGAAGTAACCTTTAGAAACGAGGTGGCGCTAGAGCAATATCCGCGACGAGTATTTGAAGATGAGGTGGTGCATGCTCTAAATCAGTTGCATGAAGTGGTCATTAGAGATCAGTTGAAAGTAGCTAAAGAAGAATTGAGAGAAAGAGAAATTGCTGGTGATATTTTAAATCTAGAAACTTGTATGAAGCGAGTGATGGAGCTTCAGGAGGCTCGCAAAAAGGCACCATACTCCACTGGGTTCTTACACCAAAAATAGTTGTTTGCATACTAGACTATTTTGTTTTTTTATGTATAGTTGTAGGACTATGGCGATTAAAACGACCGAGAAGACAACTAAAGCAGTACCAAAAAAAGCGGTCAAAACCGTAACAAAAAAAACACCAGTAAAGAAGGCTATCGCAAAAACCAAAGCTAAACCAGTAATTAAGAAGACAACTAAAGCAGTACCAAAAAAAGCGGTCAAAACCGTAACAAAAAAAACACCAGTAAAGAAAGTAGAGAAAAAAGTGAGTGTAAAAACTAAAGCGAAACCAGTAGCTAAAAAACCTGAGGTTAAAGAAAAAAAAGCAGTAAAGGTAGAGAAGAGAGTCTTAACTAAAAGTGAGAAGATTCTCGAAATGAAAGCTGCAGAGTTGATGCGTCTTGGTCGTGAACGTGGGTATATTACTTACGACGAACTTCTACGCTCATTTCCGGAGATAGAAAAAGACATCGAGTTTCTAGATGTAATCTACGAACGATTTTCTATTGCTGGTATTGATGTGTTGCAAAGTGGCGGAATGCTCGGCGATGATCCAAGTATCGATATTATTGCGCAGAAGAATGCCTTCAAGCGTAGTGATAGTAGTTACGACTCGATTCAGATGTATTTGCGTGAGATCGGGCAGTATCCACTTCTAAATGCCTTTGAGGAACGCACTTTAGCTAAACGTATTGTTGACGGTGATGAAGAGGCTCGAAACCTTTTAGCAAGAGCCAACTTACGTTTGGTGGTGTCAATTGCCAAGAAGTATGTGGGACGTTCTCCTGATTTGACTCTGCTAGACTTGATTCAAGAGGGTAATTTGGGTCTTTTTAAAGCGGTTGATAAATTTGACTTCACTAAAGGTTTTAAGTTTTCAACTTATGCGACTTGGTGGATTAGACAAGCTATTACTCGGGCTTTAGCCGATCAGTCTCGTACGATTCGTATTCCAGTACACATGGTGGAAACTATGGCTAAGTACAAGCAAGTATCTCGTCGTTTGTCACAAGACTTAGGGCGTGAACCGATGCCGGAAGAGATTGCGACCGAAATGGGTGTTGAGGTAGAAAAGATTTACCAAATCGAGAAGATTAGTCAGGATACAATTTCACTTGAATTACCGGTTGGTGACGAAGATGATCGTTCTCGATTGTCGGACTTTATTTCTGATGACAAGATCGTTTCACCAGATCAAGAGGTGGCTCACAGTATTTTGACTGATCAGATTACCGAAATTCTCGATACTTTGTCGGAAAAGGAAAGAAAGATTTTGGAAATGCGTCACGGATTACTCGATGGCACTTACCATACTTTGGAAGAAGTAGGAAAAGAGTTTGGTGTTACGCGTGAGCGTATTCGACAGATTGAAGCTAAGGCTTTGGAAAAGATTCGTCAGCATGAAAAGGCGAGGAGACTGAAGTCTTATTAAGAAACATGGAGGCAAAATAAAATCACCCCTTTGGGTGATTTTATTTTGCCTCCATGTTTCTAGAAATCAACTGCATCGGTATTGTCAGAAAAGAATTCATGACGCATCTTTTCTTGCTTTTCGTAACGTTCAAAGTAGAGATCTTTGATTTGTGCTGGTGTCATTTTACCTGATTCCGTAATGATGTAGTTAAATAAATCGGCTGGTACACGGTCGTGTGAAAATTTAATACGCTCGTAATTAAGTACTTTTTTATTGGAAGCATAAACTTTGTTTTGAGTAGTTTTAAAAGTCTCGTGTTTTTTGGAGGTTGGCCAAAGTGAAAACTTCTTTGTGGATAGAAACATATAGTTGGGGATATGTTCGGCGTGGAATTCTGCCAAAACTGAGTAGCTTCCAGCGTCGCAGACAAATTGCTGTTCATGATCAAGGGTGGTGGCACCAAAGAATACTTTGGTTACATTTTCTGCAATGTGTGACAGCATGTACTCTGGAACCACTGTGAATGAGATTTTGGCTTTAGTGAAAAATTCTACCATTACAATAGTTTTGTCAGTTTCTTGTTCGGCAATGATAACTTTAAATTTCTTACCGTTTTTGGCAGCTGTAGCCAAAACTTCTTTGACTGTCAAAGAGTGAGAATGAACCAGTACCACATCATCATTTTCAACTAATTCTGCTCCGTTTCTAACTATGGCTTTAAAATCATTATCGCTGTCATTTTGAATTCTTTTTGTGGTGCTAATGATGATTTTTCTAAAATCATCAACATCTTTTATATTACTTTTCTCACGTTGCAACTCTTCCCATAGGTCGTAAAAATAATATATCACCAAAGATATTCTTGGTTGAGTGTTTTTTACTTCTTTAAATAAATCATAGAATTGCTGATAAAGATCATCGATATTAGTTATCTTTACGGAGTCAAGTGTCACTTGAAGTGTTTCCATAACAAATTCAGCTAGTTTAATGGAACCTTTTTCTTCTTCAATTACGCGAAAAATGTTGGAAAGTCGCTCGCTAGTTTTGTTTTTTATATTTTCAGACATACTAAGATTTTAATGATTAAATATACAGACGACCTAAAATAAATATTGAGGCTGCGGTTAGAGAGATGAGTGTGACAGGCATACCGACTTTTGCAAAATCCATAGTACTGATATTTACCCCATGCTTTTTTGCCAACTCGACAGCAATGTAGCTAGCAGAAGAACCAACCACTGTTCCGTTGGCACCAAGGCAAGCTGCTAAAGCCAAAGCCCACCATAGTAAGTCTAAATCTGGCTGTCCTGCCATTTGAGCTTGAAGTTCGTAGATAACAGGAATCATTAAGGCTACAAACGGGATAGTGTTTATAACTGAAGACGCAAGTCCAATTATCCAGATAATCATTAGTAATAGTAGTGCGTAATTATCAGCAAATTGAATAATAAAACTTGTGATAATTTCTAGAAAACCAACTTTCTCCAAAGCTCCTACAAGGACAAACAAAGCAACGAAGAATAACAAAGAATCCCATTCTACTTCGTGTAAAACTTTTTGGAAGGGAACTTGTTTGTAAGTAACAATAGCTAGAACTGCACCAGAAATAAGTCCAATAACACCGATTGATATACCAATCCAAGGCTGGAAGATGAAAGCAATAATTGTACCGATTAAGACTAAAATTGAAGCGATGGCCACATACTTATTTATACCTTTTTCCAAAAATTGATAAGCTACTCGACGTACTGCCATGGTATTTACAAAGGACTGAGTAAGATTTTTGGAAATTGATCTGAAAGAATGCTTGTAGACATAAAGCATATAGGCAATTACTGATACGCTGGTAAGTAAAACTGGAATCCAAAGATTTGAAACGAAATTCATGAAAGAGAGATTGGCTTGGATACCGATCAGAGTGTTTGGTGGGTCACCAATTAGTGTTAATGTGCCACCAATATTACTAAACATAGCAAGAGCAATCACGATAAGTTTGCTGTCCATGCCTAAGTTTTTGGCCAGGGCAATGGCAATTGGAATCATTAAAATAACGACAGTGACATTATTTAAGAAAGTACTAGCCAAAGCGGTCATGCCGATGAGCATGAGAAAAATTGCCAAGGGATTGCCTCGACTGACAGTGGCGATTTTGGTATTTAACCAAGAAAAAATACCTGAATGTTGGACTATACCCACCATGATCATAAGGCCAAGCAAGAGTGCAATCATTTCAAAGTCGATAGAGTGAATAGCTTCCTCCCAGCTCAATATTCCCGAGGCTACCAACAATACCGCCCCAGCCAAAACCACCATGGTATTGTCAAAGCGTTCTATAAATAAAAGTATCATACAAAAGATGAACACTCCTACTGCAAATATCATTTCCATAAAACTTTGATTAAAATTAATAAAAAGTGGAGACAGGACAAAAATATCCAGAGACCAGTTGATTTAAGACGTACCATTCTGCTCCTCTGTCCAGGTTTTGTCAAACGAGTTTGTGAACAATATACGAGAGTCTTCAGGTTGCTTGTGTAAAAAATGAAAAATAAATTCAGTGTTATAATTAAAGAAATTATATGAAAAATAGCAAGAATGATTTGTTTGACGCTTTCAGTAAGGCTTACAACAATTTAAATCCAGAACAAAGATTAGCAGTTGATACAACAGAAGGTCCGGTGATGGTGATTGCTGGTCCGGGGACAGGGAAGACACAAATTCTTACACTCAGAATCGCAAATATTTTGCTCAAAACCGACACTCGACCAGAAAATATTCTAGCCCTAACTTTTACCGATTCAGGAGTGCGGGCAATGCGCAATCGTCTAACATCTTTTATTGGTGCTGACGCTTATAATGTGCCGATCCACACCTTCCACAGTTTTGCCGGTGACTTAATCAGAAAATATCCTGATGCTTATGAAAATATCGTTGGCGGCCGGCCTGCTTCAGAATTAGAGAAGAGAAAGATTATTGAAGATTTGTTAGAAGATGAGAAATACAAACGTATACGTCCTCATGGTGATCCTAGTTTTTATGTTAAACCAATTTTGGATGCAATTTCAACACTGAAGAAAGAATATATTCCATCAGAAAAATTTTCTCAATCTATAGAAATCCAAATCCAAAATCTAGATGAGGTGGAAAAATTTCACACTAAAGGGGCACATAAAGGCAAGGTTAGGGGTGAATATCAAGATTTGGAGAAGATGTTGGAGCGCAATCAGGAATTGTTGCATATTTATCAAAGGTACAATGCCAAGATGCGTGCTTTACGCTTGTTTGATTTTGAGGACATGATTTTGGATACTATTTCTTCTTTGGAAAAAAACCAAGATATGCTTTTTGATACGCAAGAACAATATCAATATATTCTGGCTGATGAACATCAAGACGTAAACCAGAGTCAAAATCGCCTAATTGAAATAATTTCAAATTATCATGAAAGTCCCAATGTGTTTGTGGTGGGTGATGAGAAGCAGGCTATTTTCCGTTTTCAGGGAGCTTCTTTAGAAAACTTTTTATTTTTTGAGGATATTTATAAATCCGCCAAGATCATTGCTTTAACAAGTAATTATCGCTCCGATCAAAAAATTCTCGATTTAGCTCATGAAAGTATTTCAACTGATGACCCGGAGTTAAAAAAATTACGAATACCACTTAAGGCCGAAAAACAATATGAAGTAATTTTGTCTAAACAAAGTTTTTCACATCGGGCAATTGAGGATTCTTGGGTGGTGGATCAAATTAAAAAACATCATGCTTCAGGCGTTTCATTTAAGGAGATGGCAATTATTGTGCATACTAATAAAGAAATCCAACAGTTAGCCACTCTGCTTCGTAAGGAAAAAATCCCTGTTTCTCCTTCTTCTGATAATGATATTTTGGAACATCCTATATTTATTGCGATTAAAAATCTAATGAGAGCCGTGGCGGAGGTGGATAATGAAGTTATTTTGGCGGAGGTGTTGCAAGCACCGTATTGGAATATAAATAATAATGATTTGGTCTTGGTATTAATGTCACGTTCTTTCTCGAATCGTTTATCAAAAATAATCGGTAATGAATCCAGTCTTAAAGATATCGGTGTAGAGAATGTGGAATCATTCTTGCGTGTAGATCGTGTTTTACAAAGTGCTAGGGCAGACAGCGTTATCAAAACACCAGCTGAAGTGTTGGAGAAATTACTTCAAGAAAGTGGCTTGCTTGATTTTGCTTTGCGACAAACTATATATGACAGTACGAGGGTGGTAAGGCGATTGTATGATGAGGTGGAATCA
>JAGOSI010000057.1 GCA_018062385.1 Minisyncoccota bacterium | reverse complement strand
AAAGGTGAGGTTTTCAATAAAGATTTTTATCGCGAATTGGCTAAGAGTAAAAAGGTGGTAGGAATTGGGGAGTGTGGCTTTGATTATTTTCATACTACACCCGAAAGTTACGCGGTGCAGGAAGAAGCATTTATTGCTCAGATTGAATTAGCTAATGAACTAAATCTTCCTCTAATGATTCATACTCGCGATCCAAAAGTGGGTGGGGTAAGCCCAACTGGTCGGAGCGCTTATGAAGATGTGCATGCGGTTTTAAAACAATATGCTAAAACAAAAGGAAATATTCACTTCTACGCTGGCACCTATGAACAAGCCAAGAAATTTTTTGAGCTCGGGTTCACGGTTTCTTTCACGGGTGTGATTACTTTTGCTAAAGTTTATGAAGATGTAGTGCGGGACGTACCGCTTGATTTAATGCATGCCGAAACTGATAGTCCTTATGTGGCGCCCGTGCCATATCGAGGTAAGAGATGTGAGCCTATTTACGTGAAAGAAGTGGTGAAGAAAATCGCGGAAATAAAGGCTCTGCCGGTTGAAGAAGTGGAAGGGCAGTTACTTAAGAATGCGGAGAAATTGTATGGGATTAAGTTAATTTCTAATTAAGAAAACTAAAAGAGGCGCGGGCTTCGCCCGCGCCTCTTTTAGTTTTCTTAATCAAAAACCTTAATTAAATATTCATCAATCTTTCTTTGGTCCCATTCATAAAATTGAGCGTCAGCGCGATGAAGATCGCGAGCTAAATCTACTCCCACAAAGCGCCAATGCCAAGGTTCAAAGATATAGAAGGCATTGTTTTCTGGATAAGACAGGACAAAGCCGTAGCGATAGGCGTTGTCGACTAACCATTTGTAAGCCTCTGTGTTGGCAAAACTATCTGAAGTGGTGCGAGTGTCCATATCAACAATATCGACGGTAGTCCCGAGTTGGTGTTCGGAGTAGCCTTGGTCAGCTGAGAAGGTATTAGAACCACTACCGTAAATCTGTGTGTATTGACCTTTAAGGTCAGTCTGCTCATCAAAAGAACGATATGCGGAAATAATTCTTATATCAAAACCAGCATCTTTAGCATCGTCCAGCATGTCTTCCAAAAACTTGACTCCATTTCCATGGAAGTAAAGATCTTTTTTATCAGGCATAACGTATCGATTATTGATTTTCGACAGTCTCATCGGAATAAAATTTTCGTTCAGGAAATAAGTACGTGAATACTTCTGGAGCAATTCCTCGTCAGTTTTGGAAAGTTTGTCTAAATCTCTGACTGTACCAGAAAGTCGACGGAGCTGATCTTCAAACTCTTCATTACGCTCCTGTTCTTTTTCTAAGTCTTTTTCAGCATCGGATAGCTTTTCGGTAGTCTCTTCAAGTGTTTCAAGTAGATTTTCAATGGTGGAGCTGGCCTCGAGGAATTTATTGATATTTACTACATTTTCTTGTTGGAGTTGCATCTTCTCCTCGGTGATTTTTTGATTGTTAATAAATAAATACACAGCTAAAGAGGCGAGAAGGATTGCGATAATAACAGGTAAAACCACGGCGAGATCAAGTTTTGATTGGGAGTCGGTCGACATGTGTTTATTTTAACATAAAGATGTTTGATTTGACATAAATAAAAATAGTAATATAATACTATCTTCACAAAATTTTGTGAAATCTGTTCTTAAACCTCTAAAGGAGATTAAATGTCGTTCTATAGCATTATAAACGCTCTAGTTTTTCTTGTTGCGATTGCTTATCTGTTAAAAATAAACCTTCATAAGGATAATAAAGATGGTGAGCAAATAAAAACACAAAAAATCAAATAAAGCTTAAAAATTAACCCCCAACGATATAAATCGTTTGAGGGGTTTTTGTATTCCAAATTCCCTTGAAAATCCCATATTTCTGTGTTAGTGTAAGCGCGTTATTAGGTTAAGTTCTGTACATATGTCAGAAACAAAGATGCCAGCAATTGAAGCAAAAACAGCCGATGAGCGCGAGCTTATCAGTTACGAATTTGCTTTCCATATACTTCCAACAGTTGCTGAAGGGGAAGTAACCAATGTTTTTGATAAACTCAAAAACCATATTACCAAAGTCGGCGGTGAAATTACCGACGAGGAAGCACCAAAGCGTTTTGATCTAGCGTATGAGATTGTAAAGTACCTTGAAGGCAAAAACCGAAAATTCGGTAGCGCTTACTTCGGTTGGGTACGTTTCCGTCTCTTGCCCTCAGAGCTAAATGAGCTAACTGAAACTTTTGACGAAACTAAGGAAATCCTACGTTTCTTATTGATTAAATTGTCTAAGGTGGAAGAACAAAATCCTTTCCGTTTCCATGATTCAATCGTTGGTAAGCAAGTTCGGATCATTACAGATGAAGAGATTGAGGCTGAAGTGGTGGAGGTGGTAGAGGTTGAGGAAGGTGAGAAGGTTGAAGGGGAGGATGATAGTAAAGAGAAAAAAGAAACAGTATAATTAGCGTCTAATCGACTAATTCAAAAAATATGTATCTTAACAAAGCAATGATTTTTGGTAACCTAACTCGCGATCCTGAGCTCAAGGCTCTACCAAGCGGTATGCAGGTCTGCTCTATGTCTTTGGCTACCAATCGGGTTTACAATGACCGCGATGGCAAAAGACAAGAATCAACTGATTATCACAACGTGGTAGTTTTTGGTAAGCAGGCTGATACTTGCGCTAAGTATTTGTTCAAGGGCAGTAGTGCGTACGTTGAAGGACGAATGCAAACTCGCAGTTGGGAAAAAGATGGTCAAAAACAATATCGAACTGAAGTTATTGCTGATCGGGTACAATTTGGTCCAAAGAATTCTGGAGGGGGAGGAGCACCAGCTACTCAAGAAAATAAGGGCAATAATGAAGATAGTCGTTCTGCTTTGCCTGACTATCCAGAGGAAGAGATTAATCCAGAGGATATCCCATTTTAATTTATAAGCTAAGTTTTCAGATATGGAACAACACAATCTACATAAGAAAGCTACTCTAGAACATATCGATTATAAAGATATTACTTCTCTAGGTGCTTATGTAAATCCACATGCTCGCATGTTTAGTCGTCGTCGAACTGGCTTTTCTGCCAAATCACAACGCGACTTCGCTCGCGCTATCAAGCGCTCACGATTTATGGCTTTGATGCCGTACATCCAGCACTAAAAACACAAATGCCCGGCGCCAAAGGCGCCGGGCATTTGTGTTTTTTTTAAAAAACTTTATAATCTAGTTTGGACTAAGTTAGTTTTTTGTAAATATTCTCTAATCCAATGTGAGGTATTATGGAAACTTTAATTATTTGTTTAATAATTTTTGGTTTTTCTTTTCTCTTTGCTCCAGTACGAAGATTTTATCGAGAACTCTTTAAGTCAGAGAACTGGATTACTCCTGATTACACATTTGGTGATCAAGTCGATAAATTCGATGAAATCAACAGAAAACGAAGAATGGAAAATAATAGTACCAGGTAAAACAGTAAACCCGCAAAACACAAGTGTTTTGCGGGTTTATCTTATCTTTAAAACTAAGCCTTCTCCACTCGCTCTGAATACTCGCCCGATTCGGTGTTGATAGCAATGATGTCTCCGGTATTGATAAACATAGGCGCCATGACGGTGGCCCCAGTTTCCAAAGTAACTTCTTTTAAAGCACTAGAAGAAGTGTTGCCCTTAACTGCGTCCATAGCCTCTTTTACTTTAAGTTCAATTTTAATTGGGATCTTTACACCAATTACCTCATCGTCAAAGATTAAAGCCTCAATCTCTGATCGATCCTTCATAAATTTACCCTGATCTCCGACCAAGTCAGAGGAAAGAGAAAAACGTTCATTCGCTTTACCGGTGGTATGAAACCAGTATTCATCACCTTTACGATAGATGAAAGTAATATCACGTCGTTCTAGCTCAGCCTCATCAGCGGTCTCATTAACGTGAAAAGTGTTCTCTAATGCCC
>JAGOSI010000056.1 GCA_018062385.1 Minisyncoccota bacterium | reverse complement strand
TAATCACTTTATTAATAATGGCTTTAGCATCGTCAGGATTTTCTTCTAGATAAGTTGCAAAGGCTTCACCAAAAACCGACTCCACCGCTCCACGTGCTTCGACCGAGCCAAGCTTGGCTTTAGTCTGGCCTTCAAACTGAATTTCTGGCATCTTTACCGATACCACAGCTGTAATACCTTCAAGCACATCATCACCAGTGAAACTTGGGTCTTTTTCTTTAACCGAGAAGAAATTATTTTTCTTAGCGTAGTTATTTAGAGTTCTAGTTAAGGCCGTCTTAAAACCAGTTACATGAGTACCGTGTTCTGGATTGTAGATATTGTTGGCAAATGCTGAAATACGAGCGGAAATGTCATCAACATACTGCAAGGCTACTTCTACTGACATTACTACATTGTCTATATCATTCTTCTCAACATAGAAGATATTTTTATGAACTGGACTTTGATAGTGATTGTTGAAAGCTACCAATGACCGCAGACCACCTTCAAAATAGAAGTTTTGATTTGGCACTTCTAGATGATCATCAGAGAGATATTGCTTACCTTTAATACCATCTAAAAACTTCTTTACCCCCTTATCTTCAGAAGCATGAGTAGCCGCTTCTTCTCCAGCAATAAGTCTAGCGTCGATTACTGATAGTTGCATTGCCTTTACTAGATACGCCTGTTGACGAAGATGGTTTACAATCTTTTTAAAATCATAAGCTGTTTCGGGAAAAATAGTAGCGTCGGCTTGGAAGGTTACGATGGTGCCCTTAAGTTTAGAAGGGCCAACTTTCTTAACTTTATACTTAGGAACACCAATAGCGTACTCCTGCATATAGTAACCACCATCACGATGAACCTCTACAATCACATGCGAAGACAAAGCGTTCATCACCGACACACCCACACCATGCAAACCACCAGACACCTTATATCCAGACCCTTCCCCACCAAACTTACCTCCGGCATGGAGAACGGTAAGAATCGTCTCGAGAGCGGACACGCCAGTTTGTTTGTGAATATCAACAGGGATACCACGACCATTATCTACCACACGAATATATCCACCCGGTAGTAGTGCTACTTCAATACGATTAGCAAAACCACCCATCGCCTCGTCACGAGAGTTGTCGAACACTTCCCAGATCAAGTGATGGAGACCCTCAGGGCCAGTGGTACCAATATACATTCCAGGACGCTTTCGAACTGGTTCTAGACCTTCTAGAACTGATATGGATGAGGCATCGTAATTACTCTTCTTTTCTTTTTTGTCAGTCATGCCGAATTATAATTAAATAAATATCGGACTATTATAACAAATAAATCCTATAATGTCTGTTTTATTTTTAGCTTATCTAGTCTCAAAACCAGCCGTTTTAACCGCTTGGTAAACCGCCTCCATATAAGGCTCTACCTCAGCATCAGTTAGGGTTTTATCAAAAGATTGGAAAACCAAACGAAAGGCGTAGGAAATTCGACCATCTTTAGGAAATTCGTCAAATAAAGTTGTTCTTTGCCAAAGCGGACCGACACTATCTTCAATGATTATTTGCACCTCTTCCTTTTTAATAGAAGCATCAACCCACAAGGCAATGTCACGCACTATCGCTGGATAAAGTGAAAATGGTTTATAAATTACCTCCTTACCTATTTCGATCACTTCGTATTTTGTTGGAATTGGTAAATCTCTGATTACAGTATCGAGATCAATTTCACACAAACCTTTGCTACTTACCACTCCACTTACGATACCATTTTCCTGCAGGGTCTCTAAGGCTGTACTTATTATTTTATCATCTGCTGGCACATGTCCGGTCTTTTTGGTTTGCACCCCAATTGCCAACATCATTTTCTCTTCTATCCTACCTTCTTTCTTTTTAAACACATTGCCAATTTCAAAGATTCGAATATCACGAAGACCAAGAACGTCGACATTTTGTGCATTTTGCATCAACACCTCATCTAGAGTCGGCAAGAGTGATGAACGTAAAAATTCCTTATCACTAGCCAAAGCATTTTGTAATTGGATTTCGTCTTGTTTCCTAAACGAAGAAGTCATCACTTCAGAGAAACCTTGATCTATAAGTATTTGTCTGATTTTTTGACTGTAAAAATAATTAGCATTTATACTTTTAAGTATTGTACTAACTGGCTTGATACTAATTATATTGGAGAGACCATGAATGCGTCCTACTTCTTCTATATAATTTACTTCAAGTAATAGGTCATTTCTCTCCATTGGAGATGTTACCAAAAAACCCGACTCAACTTCTTCTACTGTAGCTCCCAATCTTTCCAAAATAGTTTTAATCTCTACCGATTCAAGTGACAATCCTAAAACCTGATTTACTTTTTCTGTCCTTACCAAGACTGGTGTAACCTTAGTTGGATTTGGATACATATCAAAAACCCCTGCCAATTGCCCATCAGCAATTTTCTTAATCAAATCAATAATATTATTTAAAGCGAGTGGGGGCAAAAATTTTGAAGGGTTATTTTCAAAGCGTTTAACAGCATCGGTAGCAATACCATGTTTGCGAGCCGTTTGCCTAACTGAGGTAGCGTCAAAATGAGCTGCTTCAAGGATGATATTTTTTGTGTTTACACTTACTCCTGCATACTCACCACCTTTCACTCCCGCTAAACCAATTGCTAGATCTTTTTCGCCATCAGCAATTACCAACTCCGAACCAGATAAAATTATTTTACGTTCCTCAAGAGAATTTTTATCTTTAAGTAAACTCAAACTTTCACCTGCTTTGGCTTGGCGAATTGCAAAATGCCATTTATTATCACTAGTCTTAGTAAACAAATCAGCGTCATAAGCATGAAGCGGTTGGCCAACAGCATACATAACAAAGTTAGTAGCATCAACAATATTATTGATAGATTTTTGTCCAATCACTGACAGTCTCTTAACCAACCAATCGGGTGATGGTCCGACTTTGATGTTATCTACTTTTGCCAACATAAATCTTGAGCAAGCCACTTGATTCGCAATTGTAATCTTAAAATTATCGGAAATCGATAAAACTCCACTGGCTTTAATTGGATCAAAACTCAGTGGCTTATTAATCAAAGTTGCTAGTTCACGAGCAATACCCCGATGCGATAAACAATCAGGAGCGCGGTCAGGTAAAACTTTTATATCTATTACAGTATCGTCACCCATTACTTCAGTCGACTCTACTTCAAATGAATGTTCCGTCAACAAATCAACTACTTTTTCTACCGCCGGCAAATCTTCGCCAAGATAATCCTTTAACCAATTATAAGAAACTAACATAGATAAAATTTAAAACTGATTGACCAAACGCAAATCCCCAGAGTAAAGCAAACGAATATCGTCAATCCCGTGACGCATCATCACCAAACGATCAACCCCTACCCCAAAAGCAAAGCCACCATATTTTTCTGGATCAATTCCAGAATCACGCAAAACATTTGGATGCACCATTCCTGCCCCCATGATTTCTATCCAACGACCAGACAACTTATTATCACCTCCAACAATCCGCATATCAACTTCAAGTCCCGGTTCTACGAACGGGAAATAACTGGGGCGAAAACGAATTTCGGTCTGGCCTTTAAAAAGACGTGACAAAAAGTATTCTAGTACACCTTTTAAGTGACCAAGATTAACATCCTTATCTATGTACAAACCTTCGAATTGATAAAACTCTGCTTCATGAGTAGCGTCAGTAGTTTCATTACGAAAGACTTTGCCTGGCACAATAATCCGAATCGGTGGTTCGTGACTTTCCATATAGTGTGCTTGGACCGGTGAAGTATGGGTACGCAAAACTGTTGGCACTTTTACGTCTTCCGGCTTGAGCCAAAAAGTATCCTGCATATCACGCGACGGGTGGTCTTTGGCTACATTTAAACGATCAAAATTATAAACTTCTGTCTCAATTTCTGGTCCACTGGCAAACACAAAACCGATCTCCGAAAAAATATTATTAATCTCATCAATCATAATTGTAATTGGATGTTGATGACCTTTTGATACTTGGTTATTTTGAGACATAAATTATTATTCCTTAT
>JAGOSI010000055.1 GCA_018062385.1 Minisyncoccota bacterium | reverse complement strand
CTATGCTTCGTGAACAAATGATCCGTTCGGAGATAGACCTTTCGAATGATGGTTTTGGTAAAAAGATTCGCAATGCCAAGACTTCACGAATACCATATTTCATCATTATTGGTGACAAAGATATGGCAGTAAATAAAGTCACCCTAGAGAGTAGGGACAAGGGTCAGGTTGGCCAGATGGATGCCGAGGAGGTTCTAAAGAAATTGGTTGGTGAGATAAAGGAGAGGAGGTAGGGAGAAGAGGTAGGAGGTAGGAGGTAGGAGGTAAGAATTATAGACGTAGGGGTTTTACAATTAAAACAATTAACTGGTATAATTGAGGTATTATAAGTTAATAAAATAATAATATGGCAAATCCAGAGGCTGCAAACAACAATGAAGATAACGCAGGTGTTTCATTCAAAGGCCCCGATGGTATCGAACATCGCTATAAGAATCTCGCAGAAATGATTGAGGAACTATCAGCACAACAAGGTGAGCAAAAATAGTCTTCAAACCAAAGATAAAACCAATAAAACAAAAACCTCGACTTACTCGAGGTTTTTGTTTTCTCTTTTCCTGAGGTGACTTGTCTCGACTCGTCCCGAGTTACTCGAGGGAGCGTGTCGAAAGAAACCTCAGTAACATTTTATTGGTCTCACACCCGTCTTTCTATTAAATCTTCTTCTTATTGAATAGAAGATACATGACGGTAAAGAATAGAACCAAGATTACAAGTATCGCTACCCAACCCCATGGAATATTACCTAGAGATAACATTGAAGTAGCAACGGCCGAATTTGTCTTTTGTACTTGATCTTTTTCTACAACTTCAGGAGTGACAACTTTTGTCTCGACAGTTGTTTGAGTACTTTTTGGAGCCACAGTTTTTACTACCTTTGCTGGTGCTTTGTATGTACTTGCGATGGTTATCGCATTACTACAAGCTTTGGTAGAAGTACGACCGTCGGCAGATGTAACTGTGACGATAGCACTCTTTGATCCAGAAGTACCATAATATTTTATTACTGAATTATTTGAACCAGTGAGATTCTCTGAACCAGTCCAAGAATAAGTATATGGAGCGACTCCACCAGTAACTTCTACTGTCCAAGTGACCGGTTGGTCTACCTTTGCATTTGTAGGATCTACGTAACAACCAATATCTAGATTGTTATTGACTACAGAATATGTAGGCTGATAAATAGGCTGAACTTGATAAACTGGTTGATATACAGGTTGAGGGAATACTATATTGATTGAATTACAATTTACTGTAATAGTGTGGCCTCCGGAACTAATATTTACTGAAGCATACTTGAGTCCAGGTCTGGAATAGTTGTAATATGCACTCTTTGCTGAACTGTTAAGTCCATCTGTGCCAGTCCATGAATAGTTATAATAACCATTACCTCCAGAAGGATTGGCTGACCATACAACAGTAGCTACACCAGTACTATTGCTATAACTTACACTCGCACTACATGAAGCAACTAAAGATTGATACTGAATGACAGGTTGCTGAACAACAACTACTGGTTGCTGGACGACAACTGGCTGAGTCACATAAACAGGTTGTGTTACATAAACCGGTCTTACCACAGGATAGGAATAGTTAGCATCGTAACCATAACGGCTTCCGACCTGAGAACCATAAGCCTCATAATAAAGGCCATTTTCATAATAGTTGTAAGCATTTGCGCTCTCTGGCATGACGGCAATGACACCAAAAACGAGCACTATTGCCAATGCCACAAGAACGAATTTTGAATTATTTGTGTTTTTCATATGATTGGCGCAACTTGCTTGCTCTGATATTTGGCTTTATTAAGCCATAATGCAAGAATGCACATTAAACTTCTAATACTCTGTATTTTATACTATATATAGACAAAAGTCAAGGGGTAGTCCTTCGCTATCCTTATAAAACAATAATATTTAAATAAGTCTTAACAAATAAACAATCTACTTCCCCTGCTCCAATTGCGCCTCTTTGGAAGCTTTTCTATATGAACAATAGTCGCATTCTTTGGCTGGCTTCGGAGGCTTTTCTAAAAGCAGACACTTTTTGAGCTCTCGAAGTGCTTCTGGTATCCAACTATCATCACCGGTATATGGTATGAGATCAATATCAAATTCTAATTTTGCATCAAAAGCTTCCCTGTCCGTCTTACCATTACAATAAACAAAATATCCCGTTTGAGAAACATCAAAACCAGCCTGACGGAACAACCACTGATAAATCTCCATCTGACGCTTGTAACCGATCTGCCATTCCTTGTCTAGACTGACTTTCTCTTCTTTACTTGTAGACTTGTAATCGACAATTATAACTTCTTTGGTCTTTGTATCAATCCAAATATCATCGATCGCACCTGTTACAAGCAAATTCTCTGGTTTGTATACGTGGCGCATCCCCTTGAAATTACTCCTCCAAAGATCCAAATCCTCATGAGTAAAAGGTATGACATCCTTGAGACCATATGCGTCCATGAGCGGATGAGCTCTCCCTTTGGCACGATGTAGGTCAAATTCTTTTTTGAGTAATGTGTCGACGGCCGAGTTCAATGCAAAAGGAAAACCAGGTGGTCTGGCGACACCGAGTCTAGTGTCCAAATAGAAACAGAGCGGGCAATTCAAAAATAGATCGATCTTTGAGCGACTAACCTTAAACGGCTCATCATCTTTCGGATCAAAGAGATTGCGGGTTCGACGGGAATTGTAATATTCGGACATGGAGTTATTTTAACACGAGGTGGATGTAGAAGGATATTGAAGTATCAATTCCCAATTTTCAATGATCAAGTTTCGTCGTATCTTTGATCATTGGTTATTGAAAATTGAAAATTCACACTATTTCTTCACCGCCGTAACTTTCTTCATAACAACATCTTGCAACGGCTTATCATTTGGATCTGTAGCAGTGGAGGCGATAACATCAACAACTTCCATTCCAGATATAACTTTTCCAAATATACTGTAACTATGAGGTAATGGCACATCTTTATGCATGATGAAGAACTGACTTCCATTTGTATTTGGTCCAGAGTTGGCCATAGCCACGACCCCACGAGTATATCCAGCCTTATATGAAGCAGTTGCGGAATTGAGTTCATCTTCAAATTTGTAACCAGGACCACCCATACCAGTACCAGTAGGATCACCTCCTTGGATCATAAAATCCTTTATTACTCGGTGGAAGATGAGACCATCATAAAAACCTTTGCCAGCAAGTGTAACAAAATTGTTTACTGTCTTTGGCGCATCAGCATCGTAAGTCTCGATAACAATAGTACCTTTGTTTGTCTCAATTGTGACATTGTGCATATTATTTTTTATTGTTGCATTATTAATTGGAGCAGTGGCTGAGGACGTCTGACTGATCGGTGCCGTAACTTCTGGTGACATAACCGCTGGTGTAGAACTTGCAGTCACACCGTACTGGTTGAAATAAGCATCGGGACGAGCATTGGTATACCAATGAATACAGGCAATGACAAGGATAATGACTATAATAATCGTTAAAATTCGTGATGTCTTCATTTATTTTTATAAATTCTTAATAATAAATCGCGCACTATCAAAAAGGTTTAGAGATTATACAATTCTTTGGCTTTCGATACCACCAAAGCTTTTGCATCCTCTAGTGGCATGTCTAGAACTGCCCCGGCGGCCGCTTTGTGACCGCCACCACCTAATGCCCCAGCTAATTTAGCAACATCAAATTTTTCTGAATTACTTGTACGAAAACTTGCTCTTATTCTATTTGGCCTAGCCTCAATTAAGATGACATAGATATTATAACCAGCCACGGTCTTTAATTCTGGCGAGATTAAACCAGCAGAAAGACTTGTATCAGGAATATTATTCTCATCAATCACAGAACGAGGAACAACTGACATGAGAATTTTCTCTAAAGGAAGCGACTCTGTTCTGACAAAGGCTAATCCCCTGAAAATGAGATCACTGATTGAATTACTATTTTCCATCTTTTCAATATCCTTACTTATCTGTTGATTGATTTTGATGAGTTCAGAAGCAATTGTAAATGTTTCAGAATT
>JAGOSI010000017.1 GCA_018062385.1 Minisyncoccota bacterium | reverse complement strand
GGAAACTATTGCTATTGAAAGAGCGAAAAAATTGTTCAATGCTAAATATGCCAACGTTCAACCTTTAGGTGGTGCCAATGCCAACGTGGCTATGTACTTTGCTTTGATGAATCCGGGGGACACAGTTTTGGGTATGGACTTAAGTCATGGTGGACATTTGACCCACGGACATCCAACCACTGCTATTAATAAAGTTTTCAACTTTGTTCGTTATAAGATGAAAAATGTAGAAACGGGAGAAATTGATTATGACGAACTCAGGGCAGTGGCTCTCAAGGAAAAACCTAAAATTATTTTGGCGGGTTTTTCGGCTTATAGTCGCGAATTGGATTATGCAAAATTCGTGGAGATTGCTAAAGAAGTGGGAGCTTATACGGTAGCTGATATGGCTCATATTGCCGGTTTGATTGCGGGCGGAGTAGCCAAAAATCCCTTCGATGTTGGTTTTGATGTTATCACTACCACCACCCACAAAACTCTACGGGGGCCACGAGGGGGAATGATCTTGGTGCGGGAAAGTGAAGATTTAGCTAAGAAAATAAACAAAGCGGTTTTTCCAGGGATGCAGGGCGGTCCACATATGCATATTATCGCTGGTAAAGCGGTAGCATTTGGTGAGGCGCTTACTCCAGCCTTTAAAACTTACGCTGAACAAATTCTAAAAAATGCTAAGGCAATGGAAGGAGTATTTAAGCGAGAGGGAATAAGACTGCTAGGTGGTGGTACTGACAACCATCTACTTTTAGCTGACGTGTTCGGATCTCTTGGCGTTACTGGTCAAGAAGCCGAGACTGTACTTGATGAAGTTGGTATTACGTTAAATAAGAATATGATAGCCGATGAACCTCGCTCAGCTCTTGACCCATCAGGAATTCGCTTTGGTACCCCAGCTATGACTACTCGCAATATGAAGGAAAAGGAAGCGACTCGTTTGGCGGAAATTATGATTGAGACTATGCGTGCTAAAGACAATTCCGCTAAAAAACAAGATTTACAAAAAGAAGTTCAGGCTATATGTGAGGCCTTTCCAGTGCCGGAGCGATTTGTTTAATTTTCATCCCTTTCATAAAAAAATATATGTGCTACAATCCTCACTAGAACGACTGATGGAGCCTCTTTAACCTGCAAATGTAAATTTGCAGGTTTTTTTTAAAGACTTGCGTTTTTGTCAATAAATGATAGTGTTGTCG
This sequence comes from Minisyncoccota bacterium, assembly GCA_018062385.1. Lineage (GTDB taxonomy): Bacteria > Patescibacteriota > Minisyncoccia > Phycocordibacterales > UBA918 > OLB19. The sequence continues at coordinate 14,340 of JAGOSI010000017.1, read as the reverse complement.
GCAGTTAAAGTCTTTTATGATCTCTGGCCCGTGCAGGTGCCACAAGGGAGGTATCTCAAAGGATCGAGATATCGGCAGTAGCCCATCGGTGAACTTACCACCGATGGGTTTTTTATATCAATTTACACCCCAAACCTTTTATACTTTTGAATAAAAGCTACAATTAGATAAATGACATTTGTAATTGAGACAGCAAAAAAATACCCCAGCTTCTTAAAAAGACATTGGCTCACGGTGGTCTTCTTGTTTGGTTTCGTGACCGATTATCTTTTACTCAATCGAGTAGATGATGCTCTGGATAATATAATTTTATTGACATACGTAACTTTGGCCACTATTTCGATAATCTTGTTTTATGTTGGTATATCGGAAAGGTGGGGTGAGTGGTGGACAGTAAAGCTTCGTTACTATATGCCAATGCTGATGCAATATTCCTTTGGTGGTCTGTTGTCGGGCATGTTGATTTTTTATGGTCGAAGTGGGGATTTTTTAGTTAGCGCTCCATTCTTTCTTTTAATTATCCTAGTAATTTTAATCAATGAGCTTTTAAAAAAACAATCGGAAAAACTGGTTTATAATTTAGCCGTTTATTTTGTTGGGGTATTTTCATATTGTGTATTAGTGGTCCCGGTTTTACTTAGCGATATGGGGGGTGTTATTTTTATTGGTAGTGGACTTTTGGCTCTCTTGATTATCATTGTGATGGTTAAAATCCTTAATCGTTTGATTCCAAGATTTATGGAAATACAATCGCGGATTTTGGTGTTCACTATTGGCAGTCTTTATATGGTCTTCAATGGTTTTTATTTCTTAAATATCATTCCGCCAATTCCTTTGTCACTCACCGAATTAGAGATTTATCAAAAAGTGGAAAAAACTTCAGCAGGTGAATATCGCTTGGTTAAAGAAAATAAGCCATGGACCGAATATATACCATTTGCTCCGGATTATTTTCATCCGCAGGCTGGAGCTTATTGTTTTGCTCGAGTGTATGCACCGACTAATTTCACCACTGACATTACCCATCGATGGCAGTATTTGGATAAAAACGGTGATTGGCAAGAGCTATTTACGCACGCCTATACAATTACTGGAGAAAATAAGCAGGGTTACCGAGGCTTTACGGTGAGTCAAAATTTAAGTGATGGTAAATGGCGCTGTATTGTGGAAAATAATAAAGGGCAGGTCTTGGGTCGAAAAACTTTTACGATTGATAGCACTAGGCCACCAGTCAATTTAGTGACAGTTGTCGAATAATTGGTTATTGTAGCGGAATATGGAAAAGGTGATTAAAACAGCAATAAATGATGTGTTAGCTAGTTGGAGTTTTTCCGACGTGAATTTTGTAGTGGAGCATCCAGCAGAATTAGCTCATGGTGATTATGCGACCAATGTGGCGATGGTGGTGGCAAAGCGTAAAGGGGAAGCGCCGCGACAAGTTGCGGAGCAACTTGTCGCGGCGCTTCAAGATCAGATTGAGTACGTTGATCGTTTAGAAATCGCTGGCCCTGGCTTCATAAATTTCTTTTTGAGTCGTGATTTTTTCGCGAATGAAATTGCTCGCATCAATGAGTTGAATGATAAATGGGGGAGTAACCAAACTCAAAAGGGTGAAGTAGTTTTACTCGAGTACACCAGCCCCAATCTTTTCAAGCCACTTCATATTGGTAATTTAGTTGGGAATATTATTGGTGAGTCGTTGTCGCGTCTTTTTGAATTTTCTGGTGCCGACTTAAAGCGTCTGAATTATCCGTCCGATATTGGTCCAACTGTCGCTAAGGGTGTTTGGGGTTTAAAAACTCACCAGCTTGATCCGCAAGATATTTCGGCTTTAGGTGAAGCTTATCGTTTGGGAAACGAAGCTTATGAAAATAATCCTGAAGCCAAAGTAGAAATTGATGCCATCAATAAAGCTTTGTATGAGCGTAGTGATGAAAAATTGGTAGAGCTTTACGAAACAGGCATAGCTACCTCAAAGCGTAGCTTGGCCGAAATGTGCGCTATTCTTGGTACAAAATTTGACGCGGAATTTACCGAAAGCCAAGCTAGTGGTATTGGCGCTGAAATTGTTAGATCTAATATTGGAAAAGTCTTTAAAGAGAGTGAGGGAGCGGTGGTGTATGAAGGTGAGAAGGTGGGATTACACACACGAGTGTTTTTAAATTCTAAAGGTCTACCGACTTACGAAGCTAAAGACTTAGGTAATTTTACTTTAAAACAAAACCAGTATCCAAACTGGACTCAGTCACTGGTGGTGACCGGCAATGAACAGCAGGAATATTTCAAAGTTTTATTTGCCTCAATCAAAGAACTCTTTACTCTTGCTGATGCCCAAAAACTCGAGCATATTCCAACTGGATTTTTGACTCTTACCACTGGGAAGATGTCTTCACGAAAGGGTAATGTGTTTACCGGTACAGCTTCGTTGGCAGAAATTCGCGAGTCAGCCAGAGAAAAAGCGGAAAATACCCGCACCGATAATTTGGAAGAAATGATTGATATGGTAGCGGTTGGAGCACTTAAATACCAAATTCTTCGCCAAAGTCCGGGGTCAAATATTATTTATGATAAAGAAAAAGCTTTGTCTTTTGAAGGTGACTCGGGGCCGTACTTGCAGTACACGCATGCGCGGATTGGTTCAGTTTTAGAAAAAGCCAAACAAGTTAGTTTAGAGTTAAATACCAATTCTTACCCGGACACGCCATACGAAATTGAAAAAATCATTTATCGTTTTGAAGAAGTGATTGAGGAGGCGCTAATAGAACGCGCACCACATAAGGTGGTGGGGTATCTAACAGAACTGGCTGGAGAGTTTAATTCTTTTTATGCGCAAGAAAAAATCGCCGACCAGGAAGATGTAAACGCTCCTTATAAAATAGCCATTGCCGAAGCGGTAAAAATTACTCTAAAGAACGGTCTGTGGGTGTTGGGGATCAAAGCGCCGGATAGTATGTAAAAAATAGGAGCGGAAACCTACGGTTTCCGCTCCGCCGATAATTTTTCCCCCAAGAAAAATTATCGGCGGATTATCACTTTGTTTATAAAAACCCCATCAAAAATCTGATGGGGTTTGTGGATTGATTTTATTTTTTAATATCCTTTATTTTTGATCGATTCCAAGCCGATATGGAATTGGTCTTTGTGTCACTCCCAAGTCGTAATTTCAAGTTTGGATTGGTTGGGAATAGTTTCAATAAAGATAAAAATTCAATCTTTATGTGTTGTGTGATATCTCTAAAGAACAGCATGATATTTCTCCTTATTGTGGTGAATTTCATTTTTACTGTACTACATAAATGTTTTTTTGCAATAGTTACAGGTAGGGTAATATAAAGTTGCCGGATCTAAGTCCCAGTAGTTGTTTGCTTAAGAGACAGGTTTCTGCATTTAGTAAAGTGTGATATAAATTATAAATTTATGATTCCTGATAAAAAGTTGCATTTCCATCATCTACTTAAGGAGAATAAAGATATTAAACCAGTTCTCTGGAAGAAGGGTTTATTTGAAGAAACTCAAACCGAATCACAGATGTTATCTTTCTTAAAAAGTAGAAAATTTAATGTTCCCAACATCCTATTTCATGACAGCGAAAAAATAATCATGGATTTTATACCTGGTGTAACTGTTTTTTCAGCACTTCAATATTTTTATCGAAATAACCAATCTGATAAAATCGAGATATTGATTGAATGTTTATGTGAGGGAGTTGTTGATTTTCAATCAAATACAAGTACATTAGCAAATGAAATAGTAGAATTATATCCAGTTAGAATTAAACTCGAAGAAGTTTTTCAGTTGTTGCTATTAGAAAAACTGGATTTGAAAACCCAAAAAACTCTAATTGATATGATTTCTAATATCTATAATCAAAAATCGTCAGTTCTGTTTAGAGATGCTACTCCCAAAAATTACATTTTAAATGGTGTTTACGAAAAGGATTTAGAATATATATCTACAGAAGAATTGATCAGTAAGATTACATGGATTGATTTTTCAACCACGAGATATTTAGCTCCACCAGCTGATGATTTTGCCAGTGTTATTTTTCACTATATGGTAGAGGATAAATTTAGAGATAAAATGTTGAGTAAATATAATAATGGTTTTGATAAGGATTCATTAAATGTAACTATTTTTGTTAGATTGGCACGTTTTTGGGTTAGAAGATTTTATTATGAAACTTACAATACTGAGAGATTTGGTAAGAGATATACTACTGAGAATATGAATTTTTATAAAACGTTTTTCCACCGTTACCTACAAATAATGTGTAAAATGCTTTGAAGTTATGAAAATCGGTATTCTAGCACCATACAGCCGACCTTGGGACAATGATGATGTTGAAGGTAGTGGCATGAACTTGGTTATAAGAGAAAGCTGTGAGGCTTTGGCAAAGCAGGGTCATACTTTAAAAGTTTTTATACGTCGGTCAAGGAGTGCTGATAAGCAGTCATATTTCATAACAAAAAATATAGAAGTAATTTTTGTTGATACAGGAACTCCAAAAAGATTAGGTCGTGAAGAAACTTACTATTCATGTCTAAACCACCCTTTTCCCACCGAGTTAATTGTTGATTGCGATTTTGTCATTGCCCATTACTGGATATCAGAAGCTTGGATAAGTAAAGTTTTGCCAAATTTTTATTCAAAGATTTTATATTTTTCGCATTCGTATTTTTTAAACCCAGAAAGGTCAGAAAATAGTATCATTCAATTGCAACAAAAAATTGAGATAAGTCTTTTATCAAAGGTTGTATGGTGTGCCAATACTAAAAAAGAATTTGTTACTTTGAAATCAATTTTAGGTACATCAGATAAAGTGGCTTATGTGCCACTAGCTATAAACTATAAATCTTTTTCAAAAAAAGAGACGATAAAAAACGATAATATAATTTTTGTTGGTCGTAAAACTTTAGCGAAGGGATATGATTTGTTTTGGGAATTAGCTAAGGATTTTCCAGATTTGAAATTTAAGGCAATAGGGAGAGAGGGGTTAAAATTAGCAGAATTAAGTAACTTAAAAGACGTTCCGTTTTTAAATTTGGAACAAACCAGAAAAGAAATAACCGAAGCTAGATTAGTAATATGTCCATCAAGGTATGAACATTTTGGACTAGTGTCTTTGGAGTGCTTGGCATCAAAAACTTTTATTTTAGCGTCAAAAACTGGAGGTTTTATTGATGTAGTTTTAAACAATAAGACAGGGTTTTTGTTTGATAAAGGTTATGATAATTTAAAACGAACTTTCAAAAAATTTATTAAATCAAATATACACTTTGATGATAAAATAGTTGAGAGAGTAAGGACAAAATTTTCTTACGAAAATTTTGTCCTTACTATTGAAAAAGTAATACTACAAAAAGAGCTCATTTACAAAGGTAAGGTAATGAGTGTACACAAAAAACCTATTGTATTTAAAGGAAAATTAATCCCTTTTGAAAAAGTTGATTTATCAGGATCGGTCCATGTGATTCCTATTACAAACAATGGAAGAATTATTTTTATAAATGAATTAAGGTTTAATGAAAAAAGTGTTAGATTAAAAACCATTTCTGGAATCATAGATCAAAATGAAAAACCAATAGAAACAGCCAAAAGAGAACTTGAAGAAGAAACGGGTATTAAGGCAAAAAATCTAACTAAACTAATGACTGTCTCAGATACAGGTACCATCAATGATGTTAGACATTATTTTATTGCTAAAAATTTAACTTTTGGTATTGCTGAAAAAGAAGTTACTGAAGATATTCGGGATTTGGTATATTTAACAAAAGATGAGTTACTACAATACTTAATTAAAGGTAGATTTGGCAATACTAGATCTGTAGTTGCTTTGTTAAAATTGTATGATATTCTCACAAATGGTTAGTTATTTAAGATTTTAATTACTTTTAGGAGGTGATAATTGCACTTTTCAAACCTAGCGATTCCGATGCGAGCTCAACCATTTCATTTTGGTCACGAGCGATATATAAAACGGTTGAGTTTAATTTGTGATAGAGGAGTTATTTTTTTAAATCGAAAAATTGACAAAAATAACCCTTTTCCTGTTAGTCTTAGACAGAAGTGGATAGAGAACTTTTTAGCAAAGGAAAATGTATCAAATATCATTGTAGCTGAGAGAACGATTCTGTCATCTGATACATCTCGTTTGGATGAATACAAAAATTTCTTTCACAGTGATGCTAGTATTGTGATTGTTACCACTTATGAAACTGATGAAATGTATAAAAAGATGGGATTTAAAACTTTTAATCATCACGATAAAAATTTTCATTTATGGGATTCTTCAGAAGAAAATTTTTTCTCCAATCATTTAGACGGTTACGGTCGGATAATACGAAATAATTTTATCGAAGGAAAATCCTGTATTGGTTTAATTTCAAAGGAGATCGAATCAGAGGCTAAACATTTTTTGAAATCAAACCCCCTGTAAACAAAATTACAGGGGGTTTTTGTTTATTCCTATAAATCCCTAGCACAGCTGGGGTGTACATTTAAAGATAATATTGTATAACGAATAAGTCCATTCCGGAAGGAATGACTTATTCGTTTAACATAATATATATGTCATAATTTCTTACGTTATGTCCGCCATCAATACGACAAAAAACAACTCGAGCGGCCATCGCTGTTTAACATATTTAAGTGATGCTGGCATCGTCATCTAGCCAAAATTACTCCTCATGCTAATATACCTAAACATGCCTGATATGCATGTTCATTATTATGTCTGATATACATAAATTTTCATTTCTATGTCTAAAAAAATAAATCGTGAGAACGATACGGTGGAGGTGGTGGCGGAAGTAGTAAAAAGCGAAGTAGCTTTGCGTGAGGAAGAAGTGCAGGCCTTTTGGCAAAGGGAAGATATTTTTAATAAGAGTATGGAAAGGCCGGCGGGAGCCGAGCCAAAAGGAGAGTATATTTTTTATGATGGTCCGCCGTTTGCGACCGGCCTGCCACACTATGGGCATATTTTGGCTGGTACGATAAAAGATGCGATTCCAAGATTTTGGACAATGAACGGCTTTCGGGTGAAGAGACGTTGGGGTTGGGACTGTCATGGTTTACCTCTTGAAAATTTGATTGAGAAAAAACTTGGTTTGGCCAACAAAAAAGACATTGAAGATTTTGGTGTTAAAAATTTTAATGAAGAAGCCCGTGGAGCGGTTTTGGAGTATGCTGATGATTGGAAAAAAATAATTCCCAGATTGGGGCGGTTTGTCGATATGGAAAACGACTATCGCACCATGGATAGCACCTACACTGAAAGTGTGTGGTGGGTGTTTAAGCAATTGCATGAAAAAGGTTTGGTCTCTGAAGGTTATAAAGCGATGCACTTATGTCCACGCTGTGGCACAACCCTGTCCAACTTTGAGGTAAATCTTGGTTATCAAGATGTAAAAGATATTGCGGTGACGGTAAAAATGCCTCTCTTAGACAACGAAGGAAAGCTAACTGATACTAGTATTTTAATTTGGACAACTACACCTTGGACGCTACCGGGAAATATGGCCGTAGCGGTGAATAAGGATTTTGAGTATGTGAAGGTTAAAATTGAAAAAGAAGAAGGTCTTGTGATTTTGGCGAAAGGTCGTTTGGCACAACTAGGAGATAGTAAATATGAGATAGTCGTAACCTTAAAAGGTTCTGATCTGATTGATCTTTCGTATCAACCGCCTTTTGACTACCTACAAAAACAAAATATTGAAGGAGTGGAAACTGCTTGGAAAATTTATCACGCCGATTATGTGGAGCTCGGTGAAGAGGGGACGGGTGCGGTACATATTGCTCCCGCTTATGGTGAGGAGGATATGAATTTGGCTAAAGAACACAACATCCCAATTGTGCATCATGTTGATTATGAGGGGCGGTTTATGCCTTTTGTAACAGAATTTGCGGGGCAGTTGGTCAAGCCAAAAGACGATGATGCTACTGGTGTGTCACACCTCGATGCCGATATTAAAGTTTTGAAGCACTTGCAAGAACAGGGAAAGATTTTCAAGAAAGAAAATATTACGCACAGTTACCCGCATTGTTGGCGAGATGGTACTCCGCTTTTGAATTACGGAACGACTTCGTGGTTTGTGAATGTTCCCCAAATAAAAGATAAATTGGTTGAAGCTAATAACAAAGTGAAATGGGTGCCAGATCATGTGGGAGCAAATCGCTTTGGTAATTGGCTTGAGGGCGCGCGGGATTGGGCGATATCACGTCAGCGTTATTGGGGAGCACCTCTACCAATCTGGCGAAATAAAAAGTCAGGTGAAATTAAGGTGATAGGTTCACTTGAAGAGTTGAAAAAATACGTACCAAATTACGATAATCAGTATTACATAATGCGTCATGCCGAAGCAGAGAGTAACATCACTGGTTTGATTGACGCTATTCCTGATGAAAAAAATCCACTTACTGAAAATGGAAGAGAACAGATAAAAAAGATATTAGAAGAATTAAAAGAGAAAGGTATTACCAAAATTGTTCATTCGGGCATGCAACGAACTCGCGAAACAGCTGAATTGTTAGCTGAAGGTTTGGGACTGCCTAAAGAAATGATTGTGGCCGATAGTCGTCTAACTGAATTGAGAGTCGGTGAAACTTATGAAGGGAAAACTTGGGATGAATACAATGCCAATTATGCTAGTGAGGAAGAGAAGTTTTATAAATCAATATCAGGAACAGAAAATCGAAGTGACGTAATAAAAAGAGTTGGAGAATGGTTGTTTGAATTCCATAATCAGCACGAACATCAACGAGTGTTGATTGTCGGACATGCTAGTTCTTTGTTTGCTTTACGTTGTGTTGCTGAAGGGGCGACTATAGAAAGAGCGATTGAGATTAAAAAAGAAGGTTACTTACAAAATGCAGAGTGGCAAACTTTGGCATTTTCACCATTTCCTCATAATGACAACTATGAACTTGATTATCATCGACCTTATATAGATGAGATAAAACTTTATGATAACGGTGAGGAATTGGAGCGAGTGCCGGATGTGTTTGACTGTTGGTTTGAGAGTGGATCGATGCCATACGCACAGCACCACTATCCATTTTCTTGTGCTGATACTTTTGAGAAAGAATGTTTTCCAGCGCAGTTTATTGCGGAAGGTTTGGATCAGACGCGAGGGTGGTTTTACTCCATGCTCGTTTTAGGCGTAGCTTTGTTTGATAAATCACCTTATGAGAATGTGGTGGTCAATGGCACACTTTTGGCGGAGGATGGTCGAAAGATGAGTAAGTCATTAAATAATTATCCTGACCCTATGAATGTAGCTCATACGCTGGGTGCGGATGCGATGCGATTTTATCTGCTGTCGTCGCCAGCGGTAAAAGGCGAAGACCTTAATTTTACTGAAAAAGATGTCGCCGAAATACAACGTAAAAACTTAGGACGTTTGCACAATGTGTTGGCGATGTATGAGATGTTTCAAGATGGTGGGGAGGCGCGCCACGATTCCCATAATATTTTGGATAAATGGATCGTGGCGCGCCTCAACGCGCTCGTGACCGAAACCACCAATGGCTACCAAAACTACGAACTCGACAAAGCCACGAGACCAATCACTGATTTTATTGATGACCTTTCAGTTTGGTATTTGCGACGTTCCCGAGAGCGTTTGAAAGGTGAGGATGAGGCGGATAAAAAACTCGCGCTTAGTACTTTGCGTTATGTACTAAAAACTCTAGCACAAGTAATGGCACCAGCCATGCCATTTTATGCCGATTATTTGTGGCAGAAAGTGAGAGAAGAAAACGACGCTGTGAGTGTACATTTATCAAGGTGGCCAACCAGTGGTGGGGTAGACTTTGTGGTGATTGGTGAAATGAGCTTGGTGCGTGAGTTTGTAACTACAGCACTTGAAGCGAGAACCAAAGCTAATGTCAAAGTGCGTCAGCCACTTGCTTCACTTACTCTCAATATTGAAATGGTCAAAGAATACAATGATATTCTGGCTGAAGAAATTAACGTGAAAAAAGTGATGTTTGACATCAGTCAAACTAACAGAGTTGTTATCGATACTATCCTTACTCCCGAACTAAAAATGGAAGGCGATACTCGCGATCTGATTCGTGCTATTCAGGATATGAGAAAAGAGGCTGGTCTTATACCGCAAGATGTTATAAAGCTCGAAATAGAAACTGATCAGACAGGAGAAGAATTACTTAATAACATTGCTATGGCCGACATGATTAAAAAGACTGTAGGCGCGAGTGACATTCTTATAACCAAAACCATTGGTAAAGAAATTAAGGCTGGTGAAAATTCTTTCACTGTGTCGATTCATAAACTCTAATGTCATACCATACCTACACCACTGAAGCTTTGGTGTGTGGGAGTTTTCTTCACAACACTGCTGATAAAGTTTTCTTGCTTTTCACTAGAGAAGTGGGGATGTTGTACGCGACTGCCAAAAGTGTACGGGAGGAAAGATCAAAACAAAGATTTGCGCTCCAGGATTTTTCACTGATCAGAGTATCACTGATCAAGGGGAAGCAAGGTTGGCGAGTGGGAAGTGTGGAAGCTAAAACTAATTATTTTTCCCAAGCTGAAGATCGCGCTTCGCGTGGGAGTGTAGTGTTACTTTTTAAAACTCTACGTCGTTTCATTCATGGAGAGGAATCATTGCCGGTACTTTTTGATTTTTGTCTTTCAGTGCTTGAGGGTATGGGTAAAATAAAGGGAGAGAAAAGTTTTTGGGATTTGGTTGTTCAGCTTAAAATATTAGATGAACTTGGCTATGTGGATCAAAACAATGTACCTGCTGGACTTAAAACCGCCAAGTTTTTTGAATTAGAAAACTTTCAGGCCGATCTGTCGGTCCCCAAGTTGGAGCAAATGATTGAAAAAGCAGTTGCGAATAGTCATCTCTAGGTCGCTTTTTTAGTGTTATAATTCAATGTAAGTGTATGTCAATTAAAGAGCAGGAAAATATTGATGAGTTACGGAAACGTCTTTACGATCGCGGTGCAAATAGTGTTCAGACCGGAAGGCATGATCTTACTCAAGAAACAGTAGAGGTTTCGCGTGGTTGGGCAGGAATGAAAAAACCAGCCCCGACCAATCCTGTGTCTGAAAAAACGACTCCTTCAATATCAGCTACTATAGAAAGTGTCCAGAATGACGAGGTTTCAAAAATAGCAAATGATTTCTCTGATTTGGAAAAACCAAAACGTCCATACAGGTTAAAAATAGTTTTGGCTAGTCTTGCGGTTTTGGTCTTGGCTGTGCTTGTATCTAGTTTGTATATGATATTTGGCGGCAACAGTATCTCTGGTGATAATATCAGTGTCTCGATGAGTGCACCGTTTGCGGTAGCGGGCGGTGAAGTGGTCCCGATCCAGCTTAGTGTAACCAATCAAAACACTGTAGCTATTGAATCGGCTACTCTAATTATTAATTATCCACCCGGTTCAAAATCAGCTGAAGAAAAACCGCGTGATCTTTATGAAGAGCGTATACCAGTCGAAAAAATTGATCCGGGACAAGCTTTAAATATCCCTGTTAAAGCTGTGTTGTATGGTGAAGAGAATGAAGAAAAGGAAATTAGAGCAACGGTAGAATATCGAGTGGTGAATTCCAATGCCACTTTCTTTAAAGAAGCTAATCCGGTTATTGTAAAAATAAATTCCTCACCTTTAGTGATACGGGTTGAGTCAGTTGAAAAAATTTCCTCTGGTCAGGAGATGGATATTGTTTTAACTGTGCAATCAAACTCCACCTCTCCCATGAATGATGTTTTGGTGGTGGCTGGTTTTCCTAGTAGTTTCTCGCCAATTAAGTCTGAGCCTAGCCCAGTTTCAGCTCAGAATGTGTGGATGATAGATGAGGTGTTGCCTGATAAAACTTATACTATAAAAATTAGAGGTTTAGTAACAGGACTGGCTAGTGAAGACGCAGAAATGCAATTTAAGGCCGGTAACCCAAAAGCCGATAATCCTTTTGAGTTAGGTGCAGTACTAACGCAAACCAGAAAGTCTTATACAATCGAAGAACCTTTTATTGGAGTGAAGGTCAATATCAACGGTGATGCTGATGGTGAGGCTGTGTTGAGTGCAAAAGGTGATACTACAGTATCAGTTATTGTCACTAATACTTTAAATGAATCGGTTTACGATATGAGAGTGGAAATATTGCCAAATGGCAATATGGTAAGAAGTAATAATATCTCAGTTGGTAATGGATTTTTTGATTCTAATTCCAAAAAAATTAATTGGGAAATTTCTGGTATGTCATCTTTAGAAAAAGTTCTACCTGGAGAGACTCGTGAGTTTGAATTTTCACTTGAGCCTGATGAAAAGCAAGCGACGGGTGCTTTTGATGTGTCGGTAAAAGTTTTTGCAAGGAGAGTCGGTGAGGCCAATGCAAGCGAGGAGGTGATAGGTACCACAGTGGCCAAGGCCAAATATTCTTCTAGTATGGAATTAAAAAGTGAAGCCGCACACAAGAGTGATCCTTTTGATGATCGAGGACCTATTCCTCCGGTAGCTGGCAAAAGTACTGATTATACTTTGACCTTGCAAATTTCGGCGGGAGTAAATGATCTAACCAAGGCCGTGCTTACTACTTCATTGCCACAGTATGTAACTTGGTTAAATAAAACTGAAGGAGGCGGAAAAGTGGAATTCAATCCAGTGTCCAAACAATTGGTTTGGGAAGCGGGCGATATAACTGCCAATCAAGACAAGCAGTTGCAGATGCAGGTCTCACTCTTGCCAAGTGTCACACATATTGATAGAACATTAACACTCCTTGAAAGTCAGGATTTACGGGCGGTAGATCGTTTTACCAACGAAACCTTACAAATAAAGAGCGAAAGATTAGATAATGAATTGTCAGAAGAGCAAGGATTTGCTCGCGACAATGGAGTTGTTAAGGAGGAGTAATAATTTACGTATATGAAAAATGACAAAATGGAAAAAATCGTTTCTCTTTGTAAACGAAGAGGGTTTGTATTTCAGGGTAGTGAGATCTACGGTGGGCTAAAAGGAACTTGGGATCTTGGTCCTCTTGGTGTGGCTTTAAATAATAATATTAAGCGTGAATGGTGGAAGATGTTTGTGGAAGGACGTGAAGATATGTATGGACTAGATGCGGCAATTTTGATGAATGCTAAAGTTTGGGAGGCGTCAGGACATACTGGAGCAGGTTTTTGTGATCCGCTAGTAGAAGATTTAGAAACTGGAGAAAGATATAGGGCTGACCATTTATTGGGGGACAATGGTATTGAAGCTGAAGGTCTGACTATCGAACAAATTGATAACCTTATTATTGAAAAAGGAGTGAAGAGTCCAAAAGGAAATGCTTTATCAAAAGCTCGTCAGTTCAACATGATGTTTGAAACTACCATCGGTGCTACGGCAGGACCAGATGGAAAAGTATATCTTCGCCCAGAAACAGCACAAGGAATTTTCGTTAATTTTAAAAACGTACTAGATTCAATGTCGCCAAAGATGCCGTTTGGTATTGGGCAAATTGGCAAAGCTTTCCGTAATGAAATTGCTCCACGAGAATTTTTATTTAGAGTTCGTGAATTTGAGCAAATGGAAATCGAATACTTTGTCAAAGAAGAAGAATGGTCTGAGCGTTTTGAAGAGTGGCGAGTGGCAGTATGGCAATGGTTTGACCATCTTGGTTTAAAGCGGGAAAATATCCGTGAGTACGAAGTGCCTGCCAACGATTTGGCTCACTACAGTAAACGAACAATAGATTTTGAGTACGATTTTCCAGGAATGGGTTTTGATGAATTGGCTGGTTTTGCTTATCGCACCAATCACGATTTAACTAATCATATGAAAGCTAGTGGAACTTCGATGGAATATATTGAACCAGATGGTACTCGTTTTATCCCGCATGTATTAGAACCTTCATTTGGTGTTGGTCGCGCATTGACCGCCGTTTTGTCTGAAGCTTATACTGAAGATGAAATGAATGGAGAGGTGAGAACTTATCTAAAATTACCTGCGCATTTGGCTCCATATAGAGTGGCAGTGTCACCACTTCTAAAGAATAAACCTGAATTGGTAGATAAAGCCCGTGAAGTATTTTTGTTGCTCAGAAAAGAATTTGGCAATGTGTCATTCGATGACAACGGCAATATTGGTAAGCGTTACCGACGACAAGATGAAATCGGTACGCCGTATTGTGTGGTAATAGATTTTGAAACTTTGGGTGAAGAAAAGCCGGAATTAAAAGATACGGTGACAGTGCGTGATCGTGATACAGGCGAGCAGACAAGGGTGAAGATAGAGGAGTTGGTTGAATATTTGAAATAGATTTAAAACAGACACCTAACCATTTAAAAAACACGAATCGAGTTCTCCGCTCAAAACTATTGA
>JAGOSI010000054.1 GCA_018062385.1 Minisyncoccota bacterium | reverse complement strand
CCTTAGCAGGTAGAATTTCTCGACCATCATTATACAAAGCACCTTGCCATACCCACGTCTTCATTCCTAGCGTCATACTTGGTGGATTGGCCTCACCCGGAAAATCAGCTTCAACAACTCCCCACTGCCTAGTATCAATATCCAGTTTCAGATAAATACTTTTACCAATAGATGGCGGTGTAGTCATCGGCTCACTCGATGCTCGGTCAGCGTAATTTACTACAACTACATTCTGATGTTTTGGATTCTGACTTAACTCAATAGTTTGCGGAGCAATTCTATCTCCAAGCAAATAGCCAACCGAACCGACATATCCTGCCTTCATATTGAGAGCAGCTACTACGTAGAAAAAAGTACCGCTACCTCCTGGTGAATGAGTGGCGAGAAAGACAGTGTCATCTCGTCCATCATTATTTAAATCAACTACGAGATCGTTCCCAAAATAGCGAAGATCGCCACCAAGCTTCATAGATTCACCATCAATTACAAACTCTGCACTTAGATGATCAACTGTCGTTGGAGTGACTGCCTGCTTTTCGTTGTAAATATAATTATTCAAAACAAAAAAACCGATAAGAAGTGTGGCGATGACAACTGAAATTAAAATAATTACTTTTTTCATAGGAAAAATTGTGTATTAAGTATCAGTATAGCAAACCCACATTGTATCTTATGCACAATTTATTAATTTGATCCTCTTCTGAACAATAAATTTTATTTCAATTCAACATTAAAATAAGCTGGTCTTTTATCAACATCGTACGTTAGAATTAGGTCTTTCGGAGGATTGTTAAAACAAATAGTCGTCTGTCGATCTCCCTCCCTCAAGCCTGAAAAAGAAGCGCTTACATATGTAACCTGTACATCAGTTGAGATAGTTGAGCATAGGCGATTGGGCAAAATACCTTCATTAGCATGAATAGTAAGAACTACATCTTTCTCATTCATTTTCTTACTTATAATACTAAAAACTGCTTGGTTATTAATTTCAATCTTTCCAGCAGTAATGCCACCGCTTTGATTTTCTGACTCTACGTAATATTCTTCTCTAGAAGCAGTATCTGAACTCCAAACATTTTCAACAATTGTTGCAATGATAAGAAAAACCCCCCCCATAATTGCAGCTATAACTGTTTTACTTTTTAGTAGTTTCATATATACCTCAGACTCAAAACCTACCGTAAATTAGCTGGGGTACAAGGACTCGAACCTCGATACCATGGACCAAAACCATGTGTCCTACCATTAGACGATACCCCAATTTTTTATTTTTTTCTGCTTCTATTTATTTCCTCCCTACCCTCTTATTTTCTTTAAAAACTCACCCGCGTCAAGCGTGCGTCATATACCATAACATAAATCAAAAAAAATTTCAGCCCCTAAATCCTTACACTTTTACCACTTCATTTACTTATTACTCATGCGAACAATTGGTAAAAGCGCGCTGTAAGTATCGGTCCAAAGTACACGTTTTTCTACCTGAGAAAAATCATTAAGTTCATTAAAAGCCTCATATGCAAAGACTGTTTCAGTTTTAGCTAAAAGTACCCAAACCGAAGCGACTCCGTAGGTGGCTGGTTTTTTATCAAGCAAATAACGAACCGATAAATTATTAGTGTCAGCCAAGGCGCCGAGAACCGGCAGTAGATCGAGATAGCGGCTAGAAATATTTACCGCTATCACTCCCTCCTCCACCAACAAATCCTTGTAGGTCGTCATTGCTTCTACGGTTAAAAGATGGATCGGCATCATGTCGTCGGCATAAGCATCGAGAATGATTAGATCGTAAATTTCCCGATTGTTTTTATTGATTTCGGTAAAGGCTAGGCGCGCATCAGAAATAATCACTTCGGCTTCAGGGCAATGTTTTAGGTAAGTAAAATTTTCTTTAGCAAGAGTGTAGACATCGGGATCGATTTCAAAAATAGTGAAATCATCTTCCGGCTGACAATAAGCCAAAAGTCCGCCCGAACCAAGACCAGCAATAGCCACTTTTGGTTTTTCCACATTACGACTTCTTAAGTAGGAAAAGGCCTTGCTCACACCAGATGAAGAGCTGTAGTAAGACACTGGTAAAATTTGTGGTTTGTTGTCTAAGAAAATCTGATAACCATGATTGGTCATACCATGCTGAAGTGCGATCCCCCTCTCACCTTCTACTGTTATATCCACCACTGCTTTATAGCCAAAAAAGTTTCTTTCCTGATCTAAGGCATTTTTTTCAAACCTATTGATATACATACCACTAGCGACCAGCACTAAAATCAAAACCGACAATACCAAAGCCTTGATTTGTTTTTGATTTAAGACTGAAAGAACCTGAGATTTGTTGGTAAAAAAGCGGTAAGTAATAAAGGCAATAGATAGCACCAATATAAACAGAAGTTCAATCGGCAAAACTAAAAGATAGGATGTGGAGAGCTTGATCAATAAACTACCCACAATCCCGCCGATCGATAGAGCCACATAAAAGTTGGTGAGGTGCTCGGTCTTTGGGCGAAGGGCGTATAGATATTCATGGCACCAGTGATAAATGGAAAACAAAGTAACGTGCATCATTATTATTAACAAAACCACATTGACAGTAGTAGACAAGATCACAATCAGTAGAATTGTCAGTGAAGCAAACAACAAAACTAAGAATTCATTTACCCATAAAGGCAGTCTGGCGCCATTTCTAAAAGTGAGGATAAAGCTAATAAGATACAAGGCCAAAGGTCCCACCCACAAAAACGGTACGGGAGCGATTGATGAGGTCATAAAGGTTGTGCCGGCCAACATGGTCATAACCGGTACCGACGCTATACCAGTCCAGATCAAAAACTGCTTACGGGTAGGAACAGATTCTAAATCTTTTACTACCACCTGATTACTGGTTGGCTTTTTTAAAATCAAGAGAACATAAACAATCAGCAGTAAGAGGCCAACATAAGTAATGAAGCCATAAGTCCACCACTCGCCTTGCGCGTGAGTGGAAAAGTATCGTTCGAAGAAGAGCGGATAGCTGAGGAGGCCTAGGAGCGAGCCGATATTAGAAATACTGTATAAAGAAAAAGGTTCTTTGCCGGAGAGATTTGCGTACCACACTTGAAGCAGTGAGCTGGTCGAAGACAGTAAAACAAACGGTAATCCGATAGTAATGAGGAGGGTTTTAAATACAGCCAAAACGGGATCAGAAAAATTAAGGACGAGATCCGAGAAGTCTGGTGTGATGGCAGAAGACCATGAAGCGGAATGGCTTTTGATTAAAATTACCGAAATAATAATTACTCCAATATGAATGATGACTTGATACCAAAGCTTCAGTCGCGACAGATACATGGCATAGATGTACCCCACCGCCAAAGCCACCATAAAAAACAGCATGGCGGAAACCCACACTGCCGAGCTACCACCAAACCACGGCAAAATATGCTTACCGAGAAGTGGCTGAACTTGAAAGAGTAGAAAGGAGCTGAGGAAAATCGTAACTGCAAAAATACCGTACAGGAAATTCATAACGGAAAATTAATGGTGGCCGTTTTGGTATGAAGCCTTAATAAAAGCTGAGAACAGTGGGTGTGGTGCGAGAGGACGAGCCTTGAGTTCAGGATGAAACTGCGCTCCCACAAAAAATGGGTGGCTATGGGCCGGCAATTCCATGATTTCCATCAGTCTTTTATCGGGTGAAGTACCAGAAAAAATTAGTCCCTTGTCTTCCAGGCGAGCAATATAATCTGGATTGATTTCGTAACGATGGCGATGACGTTCGATAATTGCATCACTACCATACGCCTTATGGGCAAGAGTTCCTTTTTTTATAACCGCCTCATACTCACCAAGGCGCATAGTGCCGCCCATTTTTCCGGTGACTAAATTGTCTTTTTGATCCGGCATAATGTCGACTACGAGATGTTTAGCTTTTGGATTAATTTCCGCTGTACTAGCATCAGACAATTTTAAGACATTTTGGGCGTATTCAAGCACAGCGAGCTGCATACCATAACAAATACCAAAATACGGGATTTTGTTTTTGCGCGCATATTCAATCACCTTCAACTTTCCATCAATACCAGTAGATCCAAATCCTCCTGGCACCAAAATCCCATCAAACTGCCTTAGTTC
>JAGOSI010000053.1:2440-4166 GCA_018062385.1 Minisyncoccota bacterium | reverse complement strand
ATGTACAGATGTTTACAAGAGTGAGAATACGGTAGTTTTTACTGCCAAGAGTTTGGGTGTGGGTGAAGGCCTGACTATTGCTACAGGAATAAATCCTCAAGCGGTGGCTTTCTTAATAAATGAAAGCATCTCTTATGTTTTGTTGATTATATTTTTTTCCATCATTTGGTTAATCTTTGCTGGTTATAAAACCTATAAATTTAGAACAGAATATAAGGTGGACTTACCAGTTATCGCGCAATACGAGCCATACCAAAATTATCTACCAATGTATACTGGAGTTTTGCTCGACGGTCGATTGGATGCTTGCGATATCACGGCTGGGATTTTGTATTTGGCGGAGCAGGGTTTCATAAAAATTAAAAAGACAGAGAAAAAAGTGTTTTTGTTTATAACTGTAGATGATTATGAAATTACTCTTCTGCGTCCAGTTTCTGAAATGCCTAATAGCTTTTTACAAAGCGTGTCAGGATTGATGTTTGGTTTTTATGAGGCTCCACCAAAAACAGTTTTACTCTCATCATTGCTGTCAAATAAGGAAAAAAATTACACCACAATCCGTTCTTTAGAAAATCGTGTTAAAAAAGATATTACTGACAACGGATTTAATGTTTATCATTGGCCAAAATTTGCTAATTGGTTGATTGCAGTCCCTGCTATGCTCTTGTTATTTACAGCTGTAGTTGATCCAACTTCATTCTCAGTACTTTTATTTCTATTGATTGTGCCGACAATTGCGGTAATCATTATGATTGCTCAAACCAGACGCACGCAAAAAGGTTATGAAGTTAAGAATTACTTAGAAGGTTTTAAGTTGTTTTTATCTGTGACCGACAAAGAACGTTTTGATTTCCATAATGCTCCAGAAAAAAGCCCAGAGCTGTTTATGGAATATTTGCCTTATGCTGTAGCCTTGGGTGTGGAAGAAAAATGGGCTGAGGTGTTTGCGGATATTGCTATCCCACAACCTACTTGGTATGACGGTGGAAGCGTATCTCATTTTTCCGCTACGGCTTTAACTAAAGATATTGGAGTGTTTTCTACCACTTTGGCGGTAAACACTTTGCCTGGTTCGGGTACATCAGGTTCTTCGGGTGGAGGTTTTTCTGGTGGCGGAGGAGGAAGAGGAGGAGGTGGAAGCTGGTAAAGCAGTAAACATTTTTACGAGTTTGACAAGGTAACGATTAACACTTTTTCTAGCATTTAATCAGTGTAGAGTTGCGGTTAAGTAATTTTGCTTGCATTTACCGCAATCAAGAATAATATATAAATATTAATAGTTTATTACTAGATAGTTCTTAAAATTTAACTTTATTATGACAATATACAAAAATACTTTAGTGGCAACGCTAATTATGGCACTAGTTGTCCCCGTTACTTTGTTTGTATCGGTGCCTGAAGCGGAAGCTTCATGTAGCTATCAGGGATACAGCAGTTCACATGGTAAGTGTGACAAATCAATGAAATGGCACGATAGTGATGACGATGATTGGGATGAAGACGATGACGATGATTGGGATGACGATTTTCGTGAGAAAAAGGAACGTAATCAATATTACTTTAACAGTAATTACAGCTCACAAATTTCAGAACTCTTGTCTTTAATTGCTCGTTTGCAAGCGATTTTAAATGCACAAACAGGCAATGTTAATTTTGACAATTCTGAAATAGAAATGACCACTATCTCAGCAACTGAGGTAGATAATGATAGTGCTAAGCTTCGTGG
>JAGOSI010000053.1:0-2340 GCA_018062385.1 Minisyncoccota bacterium | reverse complement strand
CTTTAATTGCTCGTTTGCAAGCGATTTTAAATGCACAAACAGGCAATGTTAATTTTGACAATTCTGAAATAGAAATGACCACTATCTCAGCAACTGAGGTAGATAATGATAGTGCTAAGCTTCGTGGTGAAGTTGATTTCAACAATTCCGACACGGCTTCTGTATGGTTTGAATTTGGTAAAAATCGCAATAACCTAACTACCAAAACTACCGAAATTGATTTAGACGATTCAGGTTCTGAGTCTTTCAATCAAACTGTAGGAAGTTTGGATGATGATACCTTGTATTATTTCAGAGCGGTAGGCGAGGATGAAGATGGCGACAGGGATCGCGGTCTTATCTTGAGCTTTAGAACTGATGACGATTCAAGTAATGATAATAACAACGATGAAGATCCTGAGGCTGAAACTGAGGAATCTGAGGATGTGACTGAAGACAGTGCTGAACTACATGGTTCAGTTGATATGAATGACTTTGAAAACGGTAATGTTTTCTTTGTCTTTGGTGAAGATGAAGATATGGTGATGGATGTGGAAGATGACTTTAATACCTATAGCGAAGTTGATGAGTCTGGTGATGATTTGCAAAAGGCTTTGGTTGATTCTGGTCTTGATAATCAAGATGATTATATCTACAACGCTGATGGTTTAGATGATGACACCGATCATTTCTTTAGTATTTGTGTAGAATACGAGGATGAAGATGGTGATGAAAATATCATCTGTGGAGATGTGGAAGAATTCACCACTGACGTAAACTAAGTTAGATAAAATAAAAAGAAAACAGCGCAGTAATTGCGCTGTTTTTATTTAAGCCCCGCAAAACTTTGTTTTGCGGGGCTTAAGTAGATTTCAGTGATTTTTCATCGCTGTTCTATTTCTACCTCTTTCTTTTGCATTATATAGAGCTTTATCAGTTCTACTAATTAGCAATTGTATAGCAGTCTCTAAGTCATTATTTAAAGGTATGTACTCACTAACACCAAAGCTAGCCGTAATCATGGAACAAGTATTTGGGTTGATTCCCATTCTTTCTACTTGAATCATGGTTATTGTTTCTCGTACTCTTTCCGCTAAATCAAAAGCTGACTTTGAATTACCTTCAACAATAATAACAAATTCCTCGCCACCAAAACGTGCCAAAAAATCAGTTGGTCGCAACTGGTTGCGGACGGTTTGTGAAACTTCTTTCAAAACCGCATCACCGACAGGGTGACCAAAATTATCATTGATTTTCTTAAAATTATCTAAATCAAATATGATTAATGAAAAAGCATTTGCATGATTTCCATAACCTTGCCTAGCGAAGTTTTTTACTCTGCGCTTCAGTGCTAAATCAAAAGCTCTACGATTGAATATCCCTGTTAACTCATCAGTCAGAGCCTTGGTTGATAATTGTCGGTTTTTTAGTTTCTCCCGCACTATGTCCCAGATTAATAAATCGGTTAAGGGGTTGTCAGTGGCATTATTTTCTTCTTTAGGTAAGAATTTTCTGCAATGCAACCAAGTTTTGTATTGAGCAGTAGCAAACATGCTTAATACAAGTTCTGAATTTACTCCAAAAGCATTGGCGATGGCGGATGTTTTGGTGTAAAAACGTTTCCGTTTTTCTTCGAGTAGAGCGATATCAGACTCTTGTTCGCTGATATAAGGTAAAGTTGTTTCCATTTTCAATAACTCCAAAAAAGTTAAATGAGGTAGGTGTCAAATTACAATCCGACTCTACTATAACACAAATTTATAAGTCTGACTATAGTACTACCAGTGCGGAAAATTTTTGTTTAGATTCTTACATTATTTTGTTATGCTATAGGTATTACTAGTTTCTATAATATAGTTTATCTATGACAAAAAATGTAAAAATAATTATCGGAGTTTTAGTGTTGATAATTTTGTTCTTGGTTTTCTTCTTGGGAAAAAATGATGCTGAAAGTCCGTCTGAAATTGATAAGGAAGATTCATCTTCAGAGATTGAGGTTAAGTCAACTGTGGTCACTGGAAAAGGTTCGCTCGATGAACTTTTAAAGCGTAATGAGAATTTGGAATGTAATATTTCTTATAAAGCCAATGCTACTTCAAGTGAGGTGATGGAAGGAAGTTATTTTACTAGTAACGGAAAAATGCGCGGAGATTTTATGACCAAAGACAGTGGTCAAGAGGTTTTGTCTTCAATGATTATAAAAGATAATACTTTTTATTCTTGGTCAGTGATAGATGGCGAAAAGTTTGGTATGAAGGCCGATATGGATCAGTTACAAGCTTCTGGTGCGGAAAACGGCCAGCCAAAAGCTGATAACGGTCCAGTCTCGCTTGATCAATCAGTGAATTATGATTGTAAGCC
>JAGOSI010000016.1 GCA_018062385.1 Minisyncoccota bacterium | reverse complement strand
TACTACAGCCTACAAGAAATAAGGAAAACATTAAAAGAACGGTACGAGTAAAAAAACTCATGTAACTCTCCTGTAGAAAATTAAACTACCTACACTATACCACATTTTATATAAAAAGCAAAAAACCCAGCTCAAGGCGGGTTTTAACATTTATCTAATTCCCCATGGAATTAGCAAAGAACAATAAGTAAATATACAAGTTTCTAAAATATGATCTTCACAAAATTTCAGGACAAGACTCGGGGCCAAAGCTTCGGAGTGTGTAGCTGAAATGTGCGAACATGTATTCTAGAACTTAAACAGACTAAGAAATGTTGGTGTGTGGCTTATGCCATGACACGACGTTTTTAGTGGTTGCCTGTATTTACTGCAAAACATCGGAGATACTGATTTTGATCCAACCGGGATTTCAGGACAAGACTCGCAACCTAAGTTGGGAGTGTGTAGCTGAAAAAGCTAGTCAGATAAAAAATGAAAACTTGTACGACACCAGAAACTTGTTTCTGGTGTCGTACTTTTGAAACTAAGCTACATTGCTTAAACTTAAATTAACAACCGCTGTACCGACCAAGCAATTCCTTGCGACGGCATTACGAATTACTTTAGCTGGATTAGTAGAAACACTAACCAAAATCATCGCTTCTGTAGCTAATTCATGACGTTTTATGCCATGAACCAAGACATCAGTTTCTGATTTTTTCTCAAAGGTCACCTCTAGCACAGAATCATCCACCTGTACGGTAACGTTTTTTCTTTTGCCTAAAGCCAACTCAGCCAAAGTTTTACTAGTCAAAGATTTCTCATCATTGATGAAAAAATTACTGACGCTAGCTAAGCTAGTTGTATTGGCAATACCAAGTCCCAGCACTTCACCGTCCAATCTTCTGACCGTACTGGAAACCCCCGAAACATCAGCCGCAGCCTTATCAGCCACCGCTTTTACTTCAAGAATTTGTTTATTGGTTTGAGCCTGTGCCTTTCTAGTTTCAGAAATTTTCCTGTAACCCACAATAGACAACAATAAAGCCATGACTGCAATTACTGCAACTGCAATGACTTGCCACAGGTTACTACTCGGTATTTTTCCTTCGAGCTCCGCAAACTTTACCTGGAAGCCGGCCGAAAAATCGGTTACGAGTGAGCTTAAACCTGACACATCTCCCGAAAATTCATTCAGTTGTGCATTCAGATTTTGCATACCAGCTTGCAATTCCTGTAGCGTCACAGTCGAGCCATTCTGACTATTGGTCAATTGTGTTAATTGAGATTTTAGAGCATTAAATTGCGCCTTCAAGGCTTGAACTTCTTTACTACTTCCTTGATTAGACGACAACTGTTGTACTCTTTGATTCAAAACTACAAGATGCTGAGCAAACTTATCAGCAGAATCCATCTCTGGCTTTTGAACGGGTTTGGCGACTTTATTAACCGTTGAAACCTCGGTGACCACATCCACTTTTTTTGTAACTTCTACAGCCTGATCACCATCTAGAGACTGGTGCATCGGGGCAAAAATCCCTTTTTCACCTTCTTTAATAGCAACTAATTGCTTTAAAGTCACAAGTGGTATACGTTCACCAAAGCTGTTGAATTCCCTAAAAAATTGGAAATAATTTTCATATTTACCATCTTTGATCTCCTGCAACATTTCTGGTTTGACGGCTTTACGCAGATCACCACTCAATTCATCTTTCCCATTCAATGTATACTGGATCGCACCCTCAGCTAAAAAATCAGTGAGGATACCTTGGGCATTAACTTTTCCAACCTTTGTACTCTCAGCTACAAAAGCATTCCAATTCTGTTCATTTGCTAAACCAGGGAAAAGCCTGACTTCTTTCAATGAAGCGAAAGCTAAATTAGAAAAAAACAAGTTGCACAAAATAGCAATCAAAACAAAGCGAATTGTTTTCATTTGTTATATCTCCTTATGTCAAAAAACAATGTTCACGGAAAATCCGTTTACTCTCCTATAATAACATACTTTTTACAAAAAAGCAAATCTATTGTCCCGAATTCATTATATAAAAATGACCATGGAAAAATTCCATGGTCATAAACCTTTCGTTAAATTCAACGATTGGTAACAGCAGTGTTAATATCAGAATCAACATCAGCTCTGGCACCAGAGAATGACTGAGCTCCAGCATTAGTCTCATTACTATTGTCATTATTTATGACCATAGGAGTGCTACTACCGCCACCGCCACAACGACCATTGCGACAACCCATGCCACCAGTTCCAGCAAATATAGCCGCGGCACCAGCTCCATTTGACACACCGAGAACAAACATTCCAAACAGTGGTCTTTGGGTTTTAACCTGATAATCATGAGCTACTCTTCCAGTAGGCTGGCCATTTTCATCACGTTCATGCATAACAGCTACATAGCCACCATGAGTCCAGTCGATAAAATCAGTGGTTTTACCAGAGTGTATACTCATAAGTAACTCACCATTCTCATCTTTTATGTGGGTAGTGCTACACCCAGTGATAAAAACTATTACTAAAATTGATAGTAAAAGATTATTTTTTTTCATTTACTTCTCCTTCTTCTCGTTTAAACACAAATCGACCCGAAGTACCTTCTTGTATATTGGAATTTATAAAGCCACCGCCAACTGGAACCAGAAATCCATTACACATTGGTACAAATAGACCCATTGTCATAAAACTTTCACTTACTGATTGATTAGGAGTGGTTTTTTGCCAAACCCTCTTAAGTTTTTCCGGAGGTTTTTCCGGAATAGGATCCCCCGGTACCGTAACTTCTTCAAGTGTGGTACTAACCTGACTTCCCTTGCTTCCTTTATCAGCTAAAG
The DNA here is from genome assembly GCA_018062385.1 of Minisyncoccota bacterium. Classification (GTDB taxonomy): domain Bacteria; phylum Patescibacteriota; class Minisyncoccia; order Phycocordibacterales; family UBA918; genus OLB19. The sequence goes on along the minus strand of JAGOSI010000016.1, from coordinate 13,540 downwards.
CGACTTGTGTAAAAATAAAAAAAATTAATAAACCAAAAACTATGGTCTTAAACATAATTTCACCTCTTTGCTTTTGTTAAAGTACTACAATTTAAGAACTATATAACTAAATTAGTCATAACAGCTCCCTATATAATACAATACTATTAGAAAAAGATCAAGTATAAGAAAACACCAATCAGTTTATGCTGATTGGTGTGATAAATTAAAGAAAATTACTTAGTGATCATCATGATCATTGTCGTTGTGATGATTGTCATTGTCGTTGTCATTATCATTATTATGACCATGATGATTTTTTCCGGACCAAACTTTGCCAGAACCATTCATACCACCTTCTCCGTGGATATTACTACTGGTACGTGAACCTGCATAGTTTGTGCCTTCAGCGGTATTAAAAGCACCTGCCTCCTGTGAGACATTAATATCGCCTTTCATCTCCAGCTTTTTGCCGTTAAAATCACTACCAAAGCTACCGTTAGCAGCACCCGCAGAGAAAGTTCCTGAGTCAACATTGTCACCATGACCATTAGCCTTGGCTATACCGTCTGACCCACCCCAGAAATCACCGCCTGCTTTAAATCCAGAAGATTGCTGCTGAGGAAACTTAAAAGAAGTTCCATTCTGAATACCATCACCTGTCGCAAAGACTGAGCCAGCGAAAAATAATGAGATAGCAGTGATAACTAAAGAAAGAGTGATTTTCTTCATTTGAATTTCCTTTTTAAAAGTACATTAAAAAAAACACGAGTGGTTGAAATAAAACTTCAACCGGTTTTTGCCCCACTAGTGCGGGGACCGGAAGAATTTTAGATTCCCGCTCCAACGTTGCTACGTAATAATATACATGTATTTAAATATTTGTCAAGCACCCAAATGTTGAGACATGTCAATCTTTACAAAGACACAATTTATAGCTTTATTTTATAAGTATCATTTTATTCCTTACACAAAACATAAACTATATTATCATCATTATAGGCGCAGGCTGTACCGTTACTTGGCTGAGGGTTTGAAGTATCGTTTCCAATCATCTTATCTGGCCCACAAGAAACCAAAACTGAATGATCGGCATTGGTTGAGTTATGCCCCTGACAACCTTTTGCTCCCGGAGTACAATAATAATCTTCATCAAGAAAATACGGCGTCCCCCAAGGATCTGTAACCTCAGGTACATATGGACCACTCCAGTTATTATAAGTACCATCAGTTGCTATCAAACCAGAAGAATTTAAGGCTAGATTTACTTCATTATTAGAACCATCAAACGGCGGACAATACTTGTTTTTCTTGTGTGAATATAAATTAGTATCATTAAATAACATTTCCATAGCCGTATGGATACTGCGCATCTGACTTTGAGCCGAAGCTACTTTGGCCTGTTCGCGAGAATCAGACAGTGACGCCATAACGATAGACGCTAAAATACCGATAATAGCAATCACCACCAGCAGTTCAATTAGAGTAAATCCGTAAGTCTTAATTTTATTCATAAATACAGCTAATTGTAGCATTATGATCAGACAAGCTTAAGCTATTTTTAGATGTGTATTAGATTAGTTGAAAGACTGTAAAAAGCGAGTAGAATGGCTACTACTATGTCGAATATGGAAACTATTGTTATGTCGGTTGGAGGTTCACTAATTGTTCCCGATCAAATTGATACCGTTTTTTTAGCGGAGTTAAAAGAATTTATTGTTAAAGAAACGGCTACTGGCCGTCGTTTTATTATCATTGCTGGTGGCGGCAGAACCGCTAGACGTTATCAAGATGCTGCTGCTACAGTTACGGATTTGAAAAGTGAAGATCTAGACTGGCTTGGACTTCATGCCACCAGACTAAACGGTCATCTACTTCGTACCATCTTCCGTGATCTAGCTCACCCAGTAATTATCACCAACCCTGACGAAATTCTCGATGTGCCAAAATCAGCCAAACTTATTATCGCTGCCGGTTATCGCCCCGGCGCCTCAACCGACCTTAGAGCTATCCAAATTGCCCACCATGTAAAAGCCAGCAAGGTCGTCAATCTATCCAACACCGATTACGTCTATACCGACAACCCCAACACCAATCCTGACGCTAAAAAAATTGAGGAAATTACTTGGTCAGAATTCAGAAAACTCATACCAGAAGACTGGGACCCAGGACTCTCAGCTCCGTTTGATCCGGTAGCAGCCAAGAAAGCGGAAAGTTTGCAAATTGAAGTAGCGCAAATCAACGGTCAAAAAATGTTGGAATTAGATAATTATTTAAATAATCGAGAGTTTATAGGTACCTTAATACACAACTAAATAAAAATCCTCATTTTTATGAGGGTTTTTATTTAGAATATTTTTGCAGAAACTGATCAACGACAGCTTGTAATTCTAGTAAAGTACAATCATTAAAAATGATCTGGTTGGCCATTTGCATAACCTTAGCCTTTTGCATACCATTAGGGTCTGGGTCATCCATTTCTAGGGCTTCTTGCTTTTGAAAGTCAATAAACGATACTTGGTCGGTCACACTACCCCGCCCCACAATCCTTTCGTATCGCACTTCAGTCGGCGCATCCACTGCCAAGAGTATTCCGCCTGCCTGTTTTAAAGCCTCAGCCTCCTTAACCGCTCGAATTGATTCAATTACTGCCTTTTCTACCCCATCTTTGGTGATTTGCTCCAAAGCCTTTTTTACTATGACATCGGGACCAAACTCAGCTCTTAAGGCATTACCGACGATTCTGGCATTGATACGATTTGGTTCTAATCCTCGCTTCTCAACTTCCCGCATGATTAAATCGCGACTAGAATAGTGTACAAATCCAAGCTGACTGACTAGATAATCAACAACAGTACCCTTACCTGCGCCGTCTGTGCCAGTGATACCAATAATCATAAACTACTTGCTGGTTTCGGCTTGTTTTTTAGTTTGCCAATTATTATAAATAACTAAAAGTGGACTAGCGGTACAGATAGCCGAGTAAGTACCAGCAATCACACCAGCAATCAAGGTGAGTGCAAAGATCTTAGTGACTTCTCCACCAATAAGGTAGAGGGCTAGAAGGGCTAGAAGTACGGTCAAAGAAGTATTGATTGATCGGGCCATAGTCTGCGAAATTGACTCACCAACAACCTCATTAAATGGTTTGGTCAAAGTGTATTCAACATCTTCACGCACCACTCCAGCTTCAACTCGTTTAGTGCGTTTTTCAGTTCGATGTTTTATTAAATTTTCGCGCACTCGGTCAAAGATCACAATTGAGTTGTTTACAGACAAGCCTAATATAGCCAGAAGTGCCATCACAAACAAAATATCGGCCTCCACTCCAGCCACATACCCAAGCACACTTACTACAGCCATCGGCACAATCACATCAAAAATCAGCACCAATATAGTCACACTACCATAAATCCAAGAGCTAACCGGCTTACCAATGCCAGCGAACGCAAAAGCAACATAAAGTACTATTACCAAGATCACGCCAGCAACAGCCCAGAGAGCCTTGTCTCTCAACTCTTCACCCATCACTGGACCGACCGTTGTAAAGCGGGTAATTTCTCCGTCAGTCCCTAAAGCACTAACAGCCCCCGCCACAGCGATACGTTCAGGTTCAGTCAGATCTCTAGTACGAACTAGATAGCCGTTTCGTCCAGTTTCATCCACCGCCTCTTGAAGGGCAAATTCACCGAGATTTAAGGATTCAACAGCCGTCTGTACTTCTTCCTTATCTGGCACTTCACTGTAAACCACTTCAGTCAAGGATCCTCCAGTAAAATCAATACCAGGCTTAAGTCCAAGCGTGGCCACAATCAACACACTTGCAACAGTTAAAACTGCAGCAATGATAAGAAATATTTTGCGATAATAGATTGCAAACATAAGCCAAAATTATTTTAAAAGACCACTACCGAATAAAAATCGCCAAGCCTTTCCTCGCTCTTGACTCACATCAGGCAAAGCCATCAAGAGTGTCCTAGTGATAACCAGAGCCGAGATCATAGACACTAATACACCAACACCAAACACCAGAGCGAAACCTTTAACTAAGGACGAACCAAACCAATATAAAATGATAGCTGCCAAAATACTGGTGATGTTACTGTCTCGAATAGCTCCCCATGCACGATTAAATCCTTCCCTTGCTGACTCGCGACTAGTTTTACCGGAACGAAATTCTTCTTTCATACGTTCAAACACCAACACATTGGCATCAACCGCCATACCGATCGAGATAATAAATCCAGCTAATCCAGCCGCAGTTAGAGTCACCGGAATCACTTGGAAGAGCGCAAGCATAATAACAACGTAACTAAGCAGAGCGATACCAGACACCAAACCAGGCAAGCGATACCATAGAAGCATAAACAGAATTATCACTCCCAAACCAACCGCTCCTGACTTAAAACCTTTCTCTACTGTCTCTTGCCCAAGAGAGGATCCGATGGTTTGTGTATTTATTAATTCAATAGGCACAGGTAAGGCACCAAAGTTTAGATTTTGGGCAAGGTCGCGAGCATCTTGCGGATTAAAACCGCCGGAAATAATTGCTGTTCCACCAGTAATCGGCTCGTTGATTCTTGGAGAAGACAAAACTTCACCATCCAAGAAAATAGCTAATTGTTCACCGACATTTTCACGAGTAATTTTCGCAAACAACTCACTACCTTCAGGCGTGAAATTCAAAGACACCACTGGCTCATTAGGCACCTGACCACCTTGAGCTCCAGTAAATTCCATCCGAGCACTTTCTAAGTATCGACCAGTCAAACCAGTATCAATATAAGGTTCACCCATTTCTAGCAAGGATGAGGTAGCTACTTTAATCAAGGCCTTTGACTCTTCACCATCAGCTCCTGTGCCGGTAATTTCTGAGATTGATTGCTGTGCTGCCAAAGCTTCAAGATTTACCAGTTTAAATTCAAGAAGCGGAGTACGACCGATTTCTTCCACAGCTTTAGTAACATCAGTTACTCCTGGCAACTCTACCACCAAACGCTGGTGCTGATCACCAGAAACAAAGCTACTAGTCTCCACATAAATAGCTGGCTCAGATACTCCAAAGACATTTATACGTTTTTCGATTACTTCCTTAAGGGAATTCATCAGATCAGGAACCTCAACCGGATCAATCCCTGTCGTATCGGCTTGATAAACCAGATGTGAACCACCAGCTAAATCTAAGCCTAATTTAAAAGGTTTTTCGGCATTTTCTTGAGTGGCATTACCATACACAAAAAAAGCCAACCAACCTAAGATACCGATAACAACCGCTGCTCGAAAGATTTTTAAAAAATTATCAGTTGTAGGATTGGAAGACTCCTTAGAAATTTTCACCGGTTGATTTGTCATAGATATAAAAACTTAATTTGACTGTTATAGCATATTAAAGACTGGTTTTCTATTGACGAGAACACAACTTTAGGAGATTACGAAATAAGAGAATTACGGTCATGGGGCCAATTCCACCTGGGACAGGGGTCAAAAGCTTCGCTTTTGACCCCACATCAGGATTAGCATCTCCCACCAAAAGTCCGCTGTCCTCAGACGCCCCCGCATCAAAAACCACCACTCCTTCTTTTACCATATCCTTCGTCAAGAGATTCGGCTGACCAACTCCTAATATAATAATATCGGCTTCTTTGGTTATTGAACTCACTACCTTTGTATCTTCAGTAATTATGCTGACCTCAGCACCTCTATTCTTAGCATACAGAGTCGCCGGCTCGCCAACCAATCTCCCCTGTCCAAAAACCACCACCTTTTTATTTCGCCACTCCACTCCATGATACTTAGCAATTTCATCAATCGCACCTACGACCGGCGGTAATATATCAGTCTCCTCACCAACATAATCAAACCGATCCACATCCTGCGCTTTTGGAATAGATTTAAGTACTAAATCAGTATCGATATGCTTAGGTAAAGGTAATTGCACAATAACTCCCTGGGCCTTTTTTGACTCAAGCTTCAACACTTCGAGCACTTGTTCGGTAGCAGATTCGGGTGGTAGCTCAACTGTTTTCATTTTCACACCCACAGCTTCAGCTTTGGCTTGCTTAAGCGCTAGAAATTTTCTAGTTTCAAAATTAGGATCACAAGTTATCACCACTAACTGCGGTATAAACTTTAGGTTCTCAACCATTACCCTCACTTCTTCCGCTATTTTGGCGGACAAATACCGACCATCAACTAGATTCATGCTTACAAATTACACTGATTTAAACTGAAGGTAAAGCCGTGTGACGCTTGTCTAAAGGCACAAAATCTTCGTAGTTTCCATTAGTGTAAGTAATAGCTTCCTTTGAAGAATAACGACATTGATAAATAGCAGCCAACTTCCCACCGCTCATAAGAAGCGGGTAAGCATAAAACCGCCAACTACCCGAGCAAGTTGGTATGCGACCTCTTGTTCCATGCCAACAAAAAAAGAAGGCCAAACGTATCACCCATGGTGGCAATAATAAAACTTTCTTACCAACAACTTTCGCCATCTCCTCGGCGTAGACCGGCTCATCAGTTGGTGTGAGATTGAAGGCTTCATAAGACCAAGCGTTTTGAGCAAAGATACAATGTTCTACCACCCCAGTCACATCATCTTCGTGAATAAATTGTCTAACCCAACCCTTAGTAGCCGGAAATACAGCTGTTAGAGTAGTGACAATTTTGTTTATTACACCGCCTTTTAGATTTCCTTGTAGCGCTGACTGCAAACCAAATCGTACTCGCATATAACGACCACGTGGTCCGGTAATAGCCGCCGGACGCAAAACTGAAATTTGTGGAGAATGTTGACCACCGGCTAGTGCTGATTCGTACAATTTTTGCAGATTTTCCTCAGCCACTTTTTTTTCCGCGGCGTAAACATAATCGTCGGGACGAAAACCTTCCGCTTCTGTAAAATAGTGACTAAAACTGTTATCAAATCGAGCTCCATAGGAAGCTGCGGTCGAAAAGTGAATTAATTTTTTAACAAAACGATTGGTGAAAGCGAAAGTAAATACCGCTTGCGAACCATCAATATTCCAGCGCCACCCTTCCGCTTTTTGTCCATACATGGCTCTAATTTGCCAAGCCGTATGCACAATAGTGTCTGGCATATATGACATCACTTTATTTTGCCAACCCATATCAGCAAGATTGTGTTGAATATAAACCAACTTAGGAATACCCTTAGAAAAGGCCGATTGTAATTCCTTATCAATACCAATAACTAGCCCTACATCTTCACGCTTAGATAACTGATCACACAACATTTCACCAACATAACCCGCCGCCCCCGTCACCAGAATTGTTCTTTTGTTGTCTAACATAGTCGCCGTATTATAACAAACTATCGTCTCAATTTAATAGTTACACCGAAACGAGAAAGCAACGTTTTAAAGGTGCGGAGAGCAACATCGATATCAAGAAGCAAAGAGCGATTTTTTACATAATATAAATCATAAGACAAGCGCATTTTAGTCTCCTCCAGTGATTGTGGACTGATATTATCACCCATATATTGTTGATGGGTTTGCGCCCATCCGGTAACACCAGGCTTCACAAAATTACGAATATTGTAATAAGGAATCTCTTTAGCTAATTTTTCACCAAGACCTTTAATATCATTACGGGGACCGATTAATGACATTTCACCCTTTAAAATATTAAAAACTTGTGGGAGTTCATCAATACTTAGCTTTCTGAGAACAGCGCCCACTTTAGTAATAACGTTTCCATTATTTGCCTCTTCTTTGGTCCAGGTGGCATTGGCGCTGTTGTTGGCTGTCATGGTGCGAATTTTGTAAACCATCACTTTTTTATTAAACTGTCCGATTCGTTCTTGAGTGATAAATAAATCCCCCTTTCCTTCTATTCTCATAGCCAAATAGATGAATGGTAAAATTAGCAATAAAATAAATCCCAGGATTAATGAGCCACATACATCAATCACTCTTTTTAGAGTATCATAAACCAAACTTTTAGCTTGTGACACATTTGTAATAAACCATTCATAATTTAGTGCTGATAATGGAACCCGATCAAATGTATCTTCATAAACTTTATAAAAATCTAGAAACGTTAATTCAAAACGTAAAAAAGCTAGATCGAATAATTTTGGTAAAACTTTTGAGATATATTCATCATTTGTATTAGCAACAATAATATCGATTTTCTCCTTTTCGACCAATTGCAATAGCTTACTTTCAAAATCTTCAGTTTCGGTAGCGGTTTTCTTGTCAATTATCCTCACAAAGAAGTAGTTATAACGATCGTTGTTATTTACCTCATCTACCAGCTCAATCGCTTCTGGGCCATCAGCCAAAATGATGGCACGATGCATATTTTTTGGAACAATGTAATTGTACAAATACATCCGCCACCAAGTAAAAATAGCGACGCTGATAATCATGTAAATCACTAGGTTGGTCTTGGGGGCAATTCCAAAAGGAATTACAAAGAAAAGTAAAGAGGCAACAATCGCATTTACAACCTGGGTATTAAGAATCCGACTAAACATCAAAGATTTGAAAAAAACGGTTTGTTTGTCATAAAGACCGGCAATATAAAAGATAAACAACCACACTGCGGAAATTGTCAAAAACGGACCCAAGTGATTACCGAACAATTCAGCATTAGGAAAAGACAGATAGCGCACAAAAAGCGTTAGCCACAAAGCTAAAATGAAGAAAAATATATCACCAATTATTAATATCAGCAGTTCTCGTGTACGTTCCCCCATATAGATTATTTATCTGATATGGTACCCGAGTCTATAGAAATGGCAAGGTAGGTACAAAAGCAAGGGTGGCGGGCGAGGCTTTAGCCTCGCCCGCCACCCTTGCTTTTGTACCTTTGTCGCTCATCCCAAAGTACGCTATGCTATCAATATGGAAACACTGACTACTTCGCACCCACACCATAAAATCCTTTATATAATCACTAAATCTAATTTTGGTGGCGCACAAAAGTATGTTTATGAACTAGCCATAGAAATGAAACAACAAGGTTACGAAGTTGCCGTGGCTTGTGGTGGAAAAGATGAATTAGTGGATAAATTAAAATTAGCCAATATTACCACTTACGAAGTCATAGGCTTCCAGCGTGATATCAGTATCTTTAAAGAAATTAAAGCAATTCTGTCATTAATAAAAATTATCCGCCGAGCCAAACCAGATGTAGTTCATTTAAATAGTGCCAAGGCTGGCTTACTGGGCAGTATTATCGCCCGACTCTTGCGTGTTCCAAAGATTATTTTCACTGCGCATGGCTGGCCTTTTCTAGAACCCCGCACCCGCACTTGGCGCACGATGGCTTGGTTTGGTTCTTATGTCACCAGTCTTTTATCTCATCATATAATTAATGTCAGTCAGTTTGATTTGAAAAATGCTAAAATGCCCGGCATCCTAAACAAATCCTCAGTCATCCATACAGCCATAGCTGAATTTCCACTACTGCCACGCGAAGAAGCCAGATATAAATTAATTGGAGAAGAATTAACTGAACAACATCGTTCTAATCTTTGGCTGGTATCAGTAGCAGAATTGAATCACAACAAAAACCACGTAACCGCCATTGATGCTGTGGCCGAATTCAACAGCACTCGTGCCAACAAAATCTTTTATACCATTATTGGCAGCGGTGAATTACACAACAGTCTCCAAGACCAAGTAAACCTCAAAGGATTAAATGACTATATTAAGTTTCTTAATTATGTTGAAGACGCCAATCAATACCTTTTGGCTTTTGACATCTTTCTTCTTCCTTCAAAAAAAGAAGGTTTGCCTTATGCTCTTTTAGAAGCTGGCTTGGCCGGATTACCCTGTATTGCTAGTCGTGTTGGTGGAATACCAGAAGTTATTATTGATCATGAGTCTGGAATATTAACTGACCCAAACAACCACATGACCATAGTGTCTGCTTTAGATCTATTAATCAATTACCCCGATCAGCGTTTCCTATATTCAGAAAACTTAAAACAAGACATCCAAACAAAATTCAATCTTACTAAGATGGTAGAAGAGACAAAATCTCTCTATTTTTAATCACCTAAAAACAAGGTCGGTAATTTGAACCGTCCACCGCTCCAGTAGTTTCATTTAAACCATTATACAAAAAGTTACCGCGACCCATATTATCTGAACACTTTTGGCGGTTCTGACGATACTCACGTTGAAGAAGTGTACGAATAGGTTAATTATCGCTCAGTATTCCCAGGTCAGCATTATCGGCTTTTTTGTTAATACTTGAATGTCTACGCATTCCCAAAACCATACCAATAGCCACAAACTCGGTCACCAAATGCGACCCACCATAGCTCAAGAATGGCACTGTAGTGCCAGTTACAGGCAATACACCGATATTGATACCAATATGAATAAAAAAGTGAGCTAAGAGAAATATCACCACTCCGGTGGCAAACAATTTTTCAAAATTACTTACACCCATAGTAGCGTGATATAACAAACGCCAAATTACAATTCCAAATAAAATAAACAAGACTATCACCCCCACCAATCCCCACTCCTCAGCAAAGGCTGCAAAAATGAAGTCGGTTTCGTATTCTGGTAAATAAAGAAATTTTGACTGCGTACCATAACCAATTCCCTTACCAAAAACTTGACCAGATCCAACTGTTACTGTGGACTGGTAAGCATTGTATCCAGTGCCTTGTATATCCGATAGTGGATCAAAGAAGGTCATAATACGGTCTTTTTGATACTCCTGAAAGACAAACTGCCACATTCCACCAAGAGCCACTACCCCAAGCAAAAACACTACCGCCACATGACGAAACCGGATTCCGGCCACCAAAACCATTCCGAACCAAATAGCAAAAATGATCATTGCCGATCCAAAGTCCGGCTGTACTAAGACCAAAGCAAAAACAACCAAGATATAAAAACCCGAGACTAAAATGTGTTTGAAGTCATTGATTAACTCGTGTCGCTTGGCAAAGTATTTAGCTAAGAGAGCAATCAAAATTAGTTTGGTCGGATCTGAAACCTGTAGCGAAAATAATCCTAGATCAAAGCGCTGTCTAGCTCCTAAAGCCACCTCACCAAAAAACAATACCAAAACCAACAAGATAACCGTGACCAGATATAAGTAAAATATTGTATTACCAGTCCGAAGAAAGCGATAATTAGGAATAATCGCCAAAAAGAAAACAAAAGTTACTACAACTACCCAAATGATCTGACGGTTAAAGAAAATATTATCTTCGACCGGGGAATACATGGTCACTAAACCAAAGATGGTCAAACACATGACTGCTCCAAACAATAGACCGTCAAAACCCGAAAAAAGCGTCCGCCAGATATTTCTCATCACTACAGCATATACAAACTAACGCAACGGCGCAAAGTTGGTTTTGGTCTTGGTAATTACCTCAATACGTGCTGGCCCAACTTCGCAAATTTCACTAGCAATCTCCTTGTAAACAGCCTGCAAATCATTAACGGTAGGAGCTTCAAAGTAAGTTTCTTCACTTGAGGCCAAACCTTTAATCAAGGACACATCTCGTTCTACCGAATCGGCCTGACTCAAAAAGTCACCAAAACCAATAGCGTAGACCGTCACATCGGCATCCTTAGCTTTTTTAGCCATATCAAGTGCATGTTTAGCGGCGTATTCACGATCTGGCTTGCCGGTTTCAGGATTAACCGGTCGCGTTACATCACCATCAGTTAAGAAGACAATTACCTTACGAGCATTATCACGATGTCGTTCACTAGTTAATTCCTGCAAAGCCACCGAAAACGCATCACCCATATTAGTGTACTGAACACCATTTTCACCCATTTTTGTACCTTGAATAGAATCATTCACCAAAGCAAAGTTGTTGGTTAAAGTTTGCTCCATAGGCTTGGTTGGGTCGGTAGCATAAGATAAGTAACTCACTAAATCAGTCTTGCGGAGCAAATCAATAAACGACTTAGCTGACTGCTTTGCACTCTCGAGTGGTTCCGGTGGAGTTCCACCATCAGCTGCCATTGATCCTGAACGATCCAAGACCAAGACCACGTCAGACGGAACATCACAACTGCGGACAGTCTTAGCGATTGGGTTTGGCCAGGTAAACACTATATCTTTTGTAATTCGCGCTTCAAAATTATCAATAAAAGTCTGAGAAGCGGTGACTGGTTTGCCTGCCTGATTAAAGATGGTAGCCACCACCTCAACCCCTGTAGCCGCGGTTAGTTCGGTATTTTCAATCTTGGTATTTAGTCTTGGTCTAGAGTCCGTACTTAACAATTCTGTACTCATGGTTCTAAACTGACTACGACCAATTTTAGCTGGTAGCCACATATTAGATGGTTCAAGTATAATCTCTGTCCGAGTTGGCACTCGTCCGCTAGCAGTAATAATTCTGCCTTCAAAGATTGGGTAGACACTGTTTGGTGGCAACACTGTCACTCCTTTTCGTTCAGCGATCACTTCATCATTTTCGAATAAGCGAAAAGTGTAAGCTAAGGTGGGAGTCCCAGCAACGGAATTTTTATTTTCAATATAGGCCACAGAATTATACTGACCATCAACAATTCGAAAACTCTCCGCCCAGACAATTTCTGGTGCCGTTAAGGTAAAAGGACAGATTAATACACAACTTCCACTACAATCCACACCGAGCTCACCATTATTTAACATTCCATCAAAACAACTAGCTGGCGTATAGAAATAACTAAAATAAATTATCACACCAATCATAGACCAAAACACCGAAAAACCAACACCGTACTGCACACGACGCCAAAATGCCCAAGGTCTAAATTTACTCATAAACAGAATTATAACAGATGAAAAAATATTAATGATTACTTTATTAATAAAAATTATCTACAAAAATAAAACCGCCAAATTTGGCGGTTTTATTTTGGAGTATTGAAAACTTAATGTTGGCGCCTACCTACTCTGCCCCTTACGGAGTACCATCGGCGATGAAGAGCTTAACTTCCGTGTTCGGAATGAGAACGGGTGTACCCCCTTCGCTAAAGCACCAACATTAAATTTTCAATCAATCATTATTGTCATTCAAGACCACAACTACATATTCTTTTTTTTTCGGTAAATCCACAAACTCAAAATTGTACTTTGATGCACAACATACGCTGTATTATCTTATCGATATACAGCGTTCCTTACAGGAATTACGCCCTATTAGTACACCTCAGCTCCATACATTACTGTACTTCCACTTAGTGCCTATCAACCTGATCATCTCTCAGGGGACTTAATGATTCCTAATCTTGGAGTTGGCTTCCCGCTTAGATGCTTTCAGCGGTTATCCATTCCGAACATAGCTACTCTGCAATGCCACTGGCGTGACAGCAGATAGACCAGAGGTTCGTTCATTCCGGTCCTCTCGTACTAGGAACAACTCTCCTCAAGAATCGACGCCTGCAGTAGATAGGAGACCAACCTGTCTCACGACGGTCTAAACCCAGCTCACGTGACTTTTTAATTGGCGAACAGCCAAACCCTTGGGACCTGCTCCAGCCCCAGGATAAGTCGAGCCGACATCGAGGTGCCGAACCGTGCCGTCGCTATGGACGCTTGGGCACGACTAGCCTGTTAT
>JAGOSI010000052.1 GCA_018062385.1 Minisyncoccota bacterium | reverse complement strand
CTTGTTTGATATATTCAATAAACACTGAATTACCAATTTCTAAAAATTGACCAGAGTCACTATTTGGATGTGCCTCTTTGTCCTTATAAATTGGATGAGTGGCATACATTGATCCAAAATCGTAAAAAACCTCACTGTCCGGACCGCCAATTTCTCCCACTGGCATATTTTCGGGTACGCCTGACCTGCTCCACCAATTTTTGCCGGCGTCGTAGTAAAAAATTCTTCCGCCCTGCATGCCGACTTCATAACCATTTTCTTCAGTACCGATATGCACAGCCTTAGCTTCAATCCCCCGCTCTTTAAATAACTCTTGCCAAATAGCAACCGACTCTTCATCGGCAGGTATGCCAAGCCTTTCGTCTCCCGCAAAAACTGAGACGTAGATCCGCTCTGGATCAAGTCCAACCTCATCAACCATATAAGTAAAAAACCAACGTAACTGTTCTTTTTTAAAATAGTCACCTAAAGACCAATTGCCTAACATTTCAAAGAAAGTGGTATGACGATTATCACCCACCTCCTCCAAGTCGTTGGCGCGGAAACACTTTTGGGAGTTCGCGAGGCGCACCCCTTTGGGGTGCGCCTCGCCCATCAAATACGGAATTAGAGGTTGCATTCCGCTACTGGTAAAAAGTGTAGTTGGGTCATTATCAGGCACAAGTGCAGACGATGGAATAACAGCGTGGCCATTATTCTTCATAAACTCCAAATATTTTTCCCTGATTTCATTACCACCCATAAAATTTGCTTACCCCTTATAATTTACCCACTATAGCAAAAAATGTAATTATTGCGAGACTTGTGCTCCCATAAGCAAAGCCGAACACTCCTGTCCTTCACAATTAAATAAGGCTGTTGGACCATAGAAATAAACCTCAAATAAATACCCGAGCACAATCAAAATCAAGCCAATGAATGTCATTATTCTTTCTTGTTTGTAAGTAAAAAGAACTGTCCGATCAATCCGATGTTCTTTTACTAAAGAATGGTGCATATGCAGAACCGCCACCACCACCAGCACTTTTCCAAACACCCCCAGTGTAATACCCCAAAATAATAAATTCATGATTTAATTTTTAACTAAGGCTTTTAACTCTTTGGCTACCTTATCTACTGGACCGGCGACGCTTATAACTAAACAGTTTGGATCTAAATACTTTTTCAAAGCCCGATTCACCTCTGTTCTCGTGCAAGTATATAGACGCTCTCGATAGTGTTTATATTCGGCCAAACTCATACCCGACAGTAGTGCTCCATGCACAAACCCAACCGTACTAGCAAGAGAATCATAAACTAGTACTTCACTGGTCTTTAAAATATTTTTAAAGCGTTTCCATTCTGATTCAGTAATACCGTCTTCTTGAATTTTTCTCACCTCTCTCAAGGTTGAAGTGATTCCTTTTACAGCATCTTTCGGTGCAAAAAAAGTCATAATCCGCCAATAACCGGTTTCAAATTTTGATAAACCTTCGGCTTTAGCGTAAATGCCGTAGGTTAAACCTTCTTTTTCTCGAACAATACTCATTAAGCGTCCAGCAAAACCTCCCCATTTACCCAAAACCGCAAGACCGAAAGTAAAAGGTGCTAAATCATCGTCACTAATCGTTAATGGTAGCAAACCACCAATTGATAGATCAATATTTTGTTTACTACTTACTGATTGCAATAAAATTTTTTTACCAGTTATAGATTGATTTTTTGTGTTTACTGTCTCTAGCTGAGCGTTTGGCTGACTTTTTTTAAACTTATCAATCAACTTAACACTTTCTTTTATCGCTTTACTGTTACCACCAATACTAACCGTCCAATATGACTGAATAAATTTAGTGTGTAGATTTTGTAGTTCTACTGTTGTTACAGTTCTAACTTCAGACAATAACTCATCTGGAGTAAAGTCAAAATGCCGGTCTGACTTGTCATACAAAGCTCTCCTTAGCGCTCCATGTGCTAAAGCCCGAGCATCATCTTTATATAAAATTAAGGCGTTTTCCGTAGTCTCAATAGCTCTTTTACACTCAATTTCACTGAAGGTGGGTAGCGACAACATTAACTCCAGCAATTTTAAAATTTTGGTTAGATTTTTATCTAGCGTTTTAACAGATACAGAAATTCGACCATCATTTTCTGACACTGAAATATTTGCACCAAGTTCATTGATGGCATAAAGGAAATCATCACGATTATACTGTCCTGCTCCTGCCAGCAAGAGATCGGTATAAATCATGTTAATAGCCATCTGATGCGAGCTATGCTCAAATAAACAATCAGCAGTAAGTAAAATAGATGTAACCGGAGTGGACTTTTCAATCGTAGCTACTTGAAAATTGGCGTGAGAATAAGTGTCGATTTTCATAATTAAATACTTTTATAAATTCCAATAGTCAAAGACTCAGGAGTAAACATTTTTACTAAACAATTTTGAATTCTTTTAACTGTAATTTTACGCAAAGTAGCTTCGGTTTCAAAATACGCCGACCAATTTCCAGATGCCACATACTCAGTCAACTCTGCAACAATATCCAAACTGCTGTCACGAGCAAAGAGTTCACTATTTATAGCTTTGGTAACTGCGGTCTTCAAATGCTTCTGCAACCAATCAGCCTTAACTTCTGCAATCAAAGCTAATACTACTTTTTCCATTTCTTGATGATCAATTTTGCTAGATAAAGTAATGGTTAGCATTCCTAGATTATTATCTTTAGTTGGTTCCTGCGCGTAAGTCACAGAAGACGCTAAGCCGGTATCAACCAAAGCTTTCTGCAATAAACTATCTGAACCACCTGCTAAAAGTTTTAACGCCAACATAGACTCAAACCACTCTTCAGTTGGAAAACCACCATGCTTAACCCCAAATGCCAACAGGTTTTTAGTCCCAGGACGCACAATCTCCACTCTTCTGACTCCTTCTTGCTTGGGCTCAACGACCTCAGGACGAATTTTTACTCCGGGCTCCGACTTTAAATCCCCAAAAGCTTCTGCTATTTTATCTAGAGCTGTTTTTAGATCCACATCTCCGACTACCATTAAGGTGGCATTATTTGGTCGGTAAAAATGATTATAAAATCGTTGTAATTTTTCTACTGTATAACGCTCTATATCTTCCCGAAAACCAATAGTCTCATGTCCATAAGGATGAGAATGGAAAGCGGTAGCTACCATAGCGACCGACAAAGCAAATTCTGGCTCGCCATTGTACATATCAAATTCACTCAGAACATTTGTTCGCTCTGGCTGAAATTCTGCATCAGTCAAAAGCACATCACGCATACGTTCTGCTTCTAATTTTAGAACCCGAGTGAAGTGCTCTTTACCATAAGAGAAATAATAAGTGGTACGATCCTTCCAAGTATTGGCATTCAAAATCGCTCCCACTTCACGTTCAAATTTCATCGAACTAGCTTCGTGCTTATTTTTCTTGTCTTGTTTGGTAGGTTTAAACAGCATATGCTCGAGCATATGTGCCACCCCAGTCTCACCAACCGATTCATCTCTCGCTCCAACTAAATAGGTGATATTAGTAGTAATTACTTCAGTGCCTTCAACTTGTTTATACAAAACCCTGAGTCCATTAGCTTTTAATTCGTATTCACTAATACCTTCTATGGTTTTTAGGTGCTTAAATTTCTTGTGAATCATACTAAACCTTCATCAATATCTTTTATTCTGTATAAAAATTCTTTAAACTCTGAGAACACATGGTTGAATTCGTCTTTAATGGGATTATCCAAACGGTTATTGATGACATCATGTATTTCTTGATAAACCTCCAATCGATCATCAAAATTCTTACCAAAATCCTGCACATATCGTTTATGATCATCGGTATAGTCCTCCACAATGGTTCTAAAATTATGAATCTTATCAGCAGCCGCCACCAACAAAGCTTCTTTCCGAGCTTTTTTAAGCTGACGGACATAGGTCATCTTTTGTTCACGCCAAGTGACTTTATTCTCACCGTTGCGTTTTGGCTCAGTTACAGCTTCGACAATCTCTCGCACCTTGCCACCAAAATCTTCTTGTAGTTCATCGATTGTATAATCAGTATCTTCAATTGAGTCATGTAGTAAAGCAGCGATAATCACATCTTCATCCTTTGTGTAATCAAGGAGAGTAAAAGCTGTAGCTATCAAATGAGTGATGTAGGGAAAAGGCATGGATCCTTTGCGAAGCTGATCCTTATGCAAAACCGACGCCGCTCGAATAGCTTGTTCGATACGATAGGAATACATACACAAATAGTGTAACATTCAAACGAATATAATAAAACAA
>JAGOSI010000051.1 GCA_018062385.1 Minisyncoccota bacterium | reverse complement strand
AACAAGTCAAAGTCGTTTACTAAAGGTCAATTTTCTGGTACTTTGTAAACGTATTGCCGGATCGTCTAATGGTAGGACAACGGACTCTGAATCCGTTTATCTTGGTTCGAATCCAGGTCCGGCAGCCACGTAAAATTCGCTTGTTGCACGCTCATCACGTGGCAGGCCTAAGGAAACAGAACAATAATGAGACGTGAAAAATGGTAAGATTTTACGTGAGCCACGAGACGAGCTGGCCCGTGAAGCTTTGCTTTTTACGGGACGAAGCGAGTTTTTCGTGGCAGTAAATATTATGTTTAGTGTTTATCTTTTAGAAAATAATAATGATAAAAGTTGGTATATTGGCCAGACTAATAATCTAAAAAGAAGAATTGAAGAACATAATGCAAAGCATGGTGGTAGAACAACAAAAATTAAAGAAGGAGGATGGAAATTGATTTACGCAGAAGCATATTTGGAAAGAAAAGACGCTATAGGTAGAGAAAGGTTTTTAAAAAGTGGATCAGGGTATATATATTTAAAAAAGCAGTTAAAAAATTATTTAAACAAGTAATACTATGAATCTATGTACAAAGGAACGATAATAGAAAACAGTCTTTCTGATAAAAATATTTTACATGAAGTTAAAATAATTAGAACTTGGCAGTCTAGCAAATGGACACTTCACGATGTGCTAATAGAAGAAGATCAAATACCAAAATTATCTAATTCTTTGTCCGATGGGCCTTGGTATATCCATGTCTGGAAACCAGGTAATGATAAAATAAAGGTAATTTATAAAAACAAGATTTTTCAGATTAATTATTCCGATAAATCAACTTGGAAGGACGCTGTTGATTATGGAAAGTCAATTGGTATACCTGAAGAACAGTTAGATTTTGTTATTAATTAAGGTTCCAACTTCGTATTTTAATCCGCCGAAGCTTTAGTGGAGGAGATCCAAACCGTCGCTAAAGCTACAGCTTGGCGAGGCAGACGGCCAGCAGGGAATTTATCTTTTTTCAATATAAATTTTGTACCAGTTTTAAATGTTGGAACTTTCATATAGGAAAAGGGTGACCGAAGCCACCCTCTTTTTTATAGTCATCAAACAATCTCACAACATTCTTTCTTGAACCGGAGTTTGTCGCCAATTGAAGCTTGGATTTCTTCCCAGAACTGGGCTGCCCGTTCTTTTCCTGCGGTACGAAGGGCGTCAATGGCATCGGTAATACTCACCACATAGCCACCGACATTTTGTTGACCTACCCAAAGAGCTCCTTCTGGCTCTCCACCTTCAGCAACCGGAATTTCCACTCCGACCCATTGCTTACGAATTTCCTCTGGAGCTACAGATCCCGGAGGAGTTGATATTATACGTATTTTCATTGAGTACACTCCTTGTACGAGTTTATATTTCTAAATACAATTGTCAATCTGTTTCAAAACAGTTCCAACTTCGTACCAGACGAGTACCTCAAGGAACGAAGCTAAGAAGATACTGGGCTCGGCAGAGCAAAAGTATTTTCAGCTCAGATGCCGCTTGGGATGTGTTAAAATGAATAGATGGTAAAAATTATTTCTACATTGTTAGATAAACTAAATTTATGAACCAAACTTACACTCTGTACTCACAACTCATTAAACCCTCTTGGTCTCCACCATCCTGGCTTTTTGGTCCGGTGTGGACGGTGCTCTATGTGATTATTGCGGCGTCTTTCGGTACGGTGTTTTACAAAGCTTTTACTAAACAAATTCCTTGGGTTGTGGCTCTACCTTTTGCACTTAATCTATTTTTTAATTTCATATTCACACCGATACAATTTGGACTCAAAAACAATCTTCTGGCTTCTCTCGATATCCTTCTTGTGGTCGGCACACTTATTTGGGCACTGTATGCCGTTTGGCACTCGGTACCAGAACTTCGTTGGGTGGTTTATGTCAATATCCCGTATCTGCTATGGGGCACCTTTGCCACTTGTTTACAACTAACCATAACGTACCTCAATCGATAAATGGTGAATAAATCAGCAAGATTGTGGATGATGGCGATCAAAATTTTTAACGAATAAGCAAAAGAGAATGACTATAAAATATAAAATTGCTACTCTATGTTTTTTGTTGAAAGAAGGAGAGATACTTTTGGCAATGAAAAAACGAGGATTTGGTGCGGGCAAATGGAATGGGGTTGGAGGTAAAGTAGGGGAGAATGAGAGTGTTGAAGAAGCGGCTTTGCGAGAGGTGGAGGAAGAAATAAATGTTCGGGGAAATATAGAGGATTTAAATTCAATGGGTGTTCTACAATTTCGTTCAGAAAATCCAGGTTTAAATTGGGATTGTCACATTTTTTCTCTGAAATTATGGTCTGGAGAACCAACCGAATCAGAAGAAATGTCTCCGCAATGGTTTAGTAAAGACCAGATTCCTTTTGGTCTTATGTGGGTAGATGACAAGTTGTGGTTGCCATACCTTTTAGCGGGAAAACCGATAAATGCCAATTTTAAATTTGATACAGAAGGTAAGAAAGTTTTAGATTTTGAAATAAAGGAGATATGAAATGGCCACGTTTTATACAAACCACCTCTTTTTATGCTATAATTGAAGCTTATTATAAGCTAACGCTAATACTATGAAAAAATTGATTGTTGGGGTAGTGATTATTCTGGTTGGTGTTGGTATTTATTATTTTACTAAGAGTGGTAATGAGCTAAAAGTAACTAAAAATGAGGAGGCTACCAATACTCTAGACCAAACGGCCACAAGCACGAGCAATAAGCCCGAAAGCGTGATTGGTAAGTCGGTAGAAGGTAGAGACATTGCGGCCTATCACTTCGGCACCGGAGAGACGGAGCTTCTCTTTATTGGTGGCATCCACGGCGGGTACGAATGGAACACTAGTCTGGTCGCTTATGAACTCGTAGATTATTTGAAATTAAATCCTGCTATTGTCCCAAATAATGTAAAAGTCACTGTTATTCCAGTTTTAAATCCAGACGGGCTGAACAAAACGGTGGGCAAACCAGGCCGATTTGTTCGGGGAGATGTGCCTGCTTCGCAAGAGAGTCAGATAGCTGGGAGGTTTAATGCAAATACGGTAGATCTGAACCGCAACTTTGATTGTGATTGGCAAACTTCGGCGGTGTGGCAGAACAAAAACGTGAGTGGGGGAGCGAGCGTTTTCTCTGAACCAGAAAGTAAAGCTATAAAAAATTATGTGGAGGCCAATAAACCGAAGGCGGTCGTCGTCTGGTACAGTTCGGCCGGCGGAGTTTTTGCTTCGAGTTGTCACAACGGCGTTTCTGCTGAGACAAAGGCTCTGACCAAGGTGTACGCTACGGCTTCTGGCTACCCAGCTTATGAAAATTTTGATTTTTATGAAATAACCGGCGACATGGTCAATTGGTTGGCCAAAATGAATATCCCAGCGATCAGCGTCCTCCTTACCAACCACACCGACACTGAGTGGAACAAAAATGTTAAAGGTATTGAAGCGGTATTAAAACAATACGCAGAGTAATGTCTTGGTTTTCTAGGCCCGCCATTATTATAGTTCTGGTTTTGGCGGTTTTGGGTGTGACTGTCTTTGTGTTGACAGACAAAGAAGAGCCGACGCCCATTGTCGAAGTAAAGCCAGATTGGACAGAAGAAATTATCGGGACTTCCGTTGAGAATAGGCCGATCGAAAGTTATACCTATCATGAGGGTGAGGCCAAACACCTAGTCTTTGTCGGTGGTGTGCACGGTGGCTACGAATGGAACAGCGTATTGCTGGCCGAAGAAGTGACCGCTTATTTGAAAGCCAATGCTGGTGAGGTGCCGGCAAATTTGTCGGTGACTGTGATCCCAAACCTAAACCCTGATGGTGTAGAAAAGTCGGCCGTCGGTCGATTCAATGCAAACGATGTCGATCTCAATCGCAACTTTGATTGCAAATGGCAAAGAGAGAGTACTTGGCAAGGCAAGAAAGTGAGTGCGGGTACGGCCGCTTTTTCCGAACCGGAGGCCAAAGCTCTTCGAGATTTTGTTTTGAAAAATAAGTCCGCTATCCAGGCAGTTGTTTTTTGGCACAGCCAAGGGAATGCGGTCTACGCTTCGGAGTGTGAAGGGGGGATTTTGCCAGCAACGCTTGATCTTATGAATCTGTATTCAAAAGCGTCTGGTTACAAAGCAATCGAAAAATTTGAGAGTTATGAAATAACAGGGGACGCCGAAGGTTGGCTAGCCTCTATCGGTATCCCCGCGATCACTGTCGAGCTCAAGACTCATACAGATCTAGATCTCACCCAAAACTTGGCGGGTGTAAAAGCTTTGCTCCGCCACTTTGGCCAAGAGTGATTTGAAAAATCTAAAATGTGATATGATTTCAAGTGTGGAAAAACTG
>JAGOSI010000050.1 GCA_018062385.1 Minisyncoccota bacterium | reverse complement strand
AATTAAGACACCCCTCGAAGGATTATATTGGGCAAGCATGCAACATATTTATCCATGGGATAGGGGTACCAACTTTGCAGTCAAACTGGGTCAGACTGCGGCTCAAACTATTAGATCAAACATACAATAAAAATCAATGAAAATTGTCAAAAAATACGGTTTGAATGTTAGTGTTTTAGTTTTCTGCACGATCTTTTCTTGGTGGCTGATGAGTAGTACTTTTGGTTATCACAATAGTTCAATTGTGATTGATAGTAAGCTATATAGTGATTTTGGAGCCCACTTACCACTCATACGGTCGTTTAGTCTTGGTTGGAACTTTCCGCCCCAATATCCATTTTTTATTGGCGAACCAATACGCTATCACTACTTGTTCTATCTACTCATTGGCTTACTCGAAAGATCTGGTGTCAGAATCGATTTGGCTGTTAACTTGTTGAGCGCTGGAGGTTTTAGTTTATTACTATTTATGATTTATATCTTTACTAAAACGCTTTTTCGATCTTCATTAGCGGGGGTCCTAGCAGTAATACTTTTTCTTTTCAATGGATCGCTCGCATGGGTAGAATTTTTTAATCAGCACGGATGGACATGGGAGGCACTTACGTCAATTCCACAGCAAAGTCAGTTTGCCAGTTTTGGTCCCTGGAGCGGTAGGCTGGTTAGCGCATTTTGGAATTGGAATATTTTTACTAACCAACGTCATTTGGGCTTGAGTTATGGAATGTTTTTACTACTTCTGTATCCACTTATCAGATTAAGTGTGATGCCAAAGGAATCATTAAAAGAGCGTTGGCGTCGTAGCCTTACTAGTTTATTTGGAGGTGTTTTGGGAGCGGTGAAGAAAGTTTCCAGCAAGAAAAATAATAATCAACTATTTATTCGGTACTGGTGGCAACCCTTGCTTGTAATAAGTTTTGTGACATTTCCTTTATTACATCAAGCAGCATATATTATTTTGGTGCCGCTTACACTTATTTGGATCGGTATTACTTGGCCAAAATCAAAGTCTGTTTTATTGGTTTATGGTTTAGCTGTTCTGGTTTCTATTATGGTGTTTAAAATATTTACGCCGCAATCTGGTTCACTACCCATATGGCAGATAGGTTATTTAAGTCCAGAAAAAACACTCACGGCAATAAATTGGTACTGGTTTAATAACCTTGGGTTGTATTGGTTATTATTACCTGCGTTACTCATTTGGGCAGTGATAAAGAAACAATGGTGGATTTGGACTGCCCTCCCTTTTTTTGTTGTTGCAAATCTTTTTCGATTTAGCGCAGATATGATTAACAATCATAAGTTGATCACTTTTTTTATAATCGCTTTGCAAATTACCACGGCTGGGTTTCTGGTCTCTTTAGTCAAGCAACATAAGGTGTTTTTAATTATCATCGTACCGCTGCTCGTCGGCTTAACTTTTTCGGGCATTATTGATGTGTTCCCGATTACCAATGATTATGATGGAGAAATTTCAGACTGGAAAAAATCGCCAATACAGCAATGGATTAAAAATAACACGCATCCTCAAGCGCAGTTTTTAACTGCTTCGTATATGTATAGCCCAGCTTCATTAGTTGGACGATTTTTATATCTAGATTATGGGTATCACGCATGGAGTATGGGATACTCAGATTCGCAAAAACGTAGAAATTTAGAAGTACTTTGGGCTCAATCCCCAAATCATGAATCATGGTGTACACTAGTTGACCAAGAAAAAATTGATGCAATACTAGTTGGTCCTGGGGAAAACAGCACTGAAGATGGGAGAATTAATGTTGCTGAGAGCTATGTAGTTAGCAAATTACAACCAACATTTATAAGCGAGGATAATTGGAAAATATGGATGGTAAATCAAATATGCCCAAAAAAATAACAAAAAAAGTATTGAGAGTAGGTTTTGATTTTGATGGTGTGGTTCTGTATAACCCTGCTCGCGTGCTTCGGCCCTTTTTAGGTTATTTGCGGGGCAAAAAAAAACAAAATGGTTCAACTCAATTAGTTTTTTATCATCCAAAAAAAAATTTGGAGAGATGGTTTTGGTGGCTCGCACATCAATCTAGTTTGTTTCCCGCTCGCGGACTTCAACAAGTTCGTCAGATGGTGTCAGAAAATAAAATTGAAGCATATGTGATTACGGGTAGAAGTACATTTTTGAAATCTGATTTTGAAAGGCGTTTGAAATCTATCCACGCGCGGCAATTTATTAAACAAAGTTTTATTTCTGAATCTGATGAGCAACCGCATGAATTTAAAGCAAAAATGATTAATTCACTAAAGCTAGATTGTTACGTGGAAGACAACTGGAATATAGCTCAATATTTAGCAACAAACACTAAAGCGCGAATATTTTGGATAAGTAATGTAGCTGATTTTCACTTTGCCTATCCCGATAAATATTTGAGCTTCGAAGCTGTAGTAGAAGAGATAAGAAAGATGCCATGAAAGTATTAATCACCGGCGGAGCAGGTTTTCTTGGATTACATTTAGCACGTTACTATCACGCAAAAGGCCATCATGTTAGATTGCTTGATATTGCTCCATTTCCCAAAGAAGAGTATGACTCAAAAATGGAACTAATTTCTGGTGATGTGAGGGATGCAAAGATTGCAACAGCAGCGACAAAAGAAATGGATGTGATTATTCATGCGGCGGCGGCGCTTCCGCTGTGGACCGCTGAAGAAATAGTGAGCACCAACGTTGAGGGCACTCGGCAGATGCTCGCCGCCGCAGGCAAAGCTAAGACAAAACGCTTTATCTATATCTCATCCACCGCAGTATATGGTGTACCAAAAAAGCACCCGATCGTAGAAACCGATCCCAGAGTTGGAGTTGGTCCGTATGGTATCAGCAAGATTCAAGCAGAAGACCATTGTTTTGCCGCGATCAAAACTGGCCAGCCGGTAACAATTATTCGTCCAAAAACATTTGTGGGCACAGAACGCTTGGGAGTGTTTGAAATTTTATTTGATTGGATTCATGATGGTAAGCGAATACCGGTTATTGGAAATGGTGAAAACCGCTATCAATTACTCGATGTGGATGATTTAGTTGAAGCGATATATCGTTTCTCTAATGTAACGAAGAATACTAGTAGATTTGATGATGCTTTCAATATTGGAGCGAAGAAGTTTCAGACGGTAGGTAAGGATTTGGATCAATTATTTAAGAAGGCTGGTTCTGGATCTTCGCTCTTTCCCACTCCGGCTACTCCAATTAAAATGATTCTACGACTATTAGAATTATTGCGTCTCTCCCCGCTTTATCAGTGGGTTTATGACACAGCGGATAAGGACTCATTCGTGTCTATAGAAAAACTGGAAAAAGTTTTGCAATGGTCGCCAAGGTACTCAAATGCAGAGGCGCTTATCAAATCATTCCAGTGGTATCAAAAACATTATGATGAAGTGAAAAGTAGAAAAAGTGGCGTGACACACACTGTTGGATGGAAGCAAGGCGCTTTGGGAATCGTAAAAAAGTTGTTTTAAATAATCTATTGATACAAAAGTAGTATTGATGCTCGACAGTTGGTTAATTCCGATGGTGACTTGAATTTACTATTGCTTCCCACTAAAATCAAAGCCGAATCAGAATTGTCACATGCTGACGCTAATGCGTCCAGGTTGTCTTGCGTACGGAATAAATAACCCTCACTAATTTGATCTTGGTTTCGTATCTTATCCAAAGTTTCAAGAGTAGCCACGTCTTTGAAATAGAATTGTTCACGTAAATAAAAAATAACTTCCCAAAAATGTAGCGTTGAAGTCTCGGTATTTATGACGTAAATAGTTTTTTGAAGATACTCAGCTTCATTTTCTTGTAATACCTTTATGTTGTGATCAATAGTCGGTGGAGTTAGAAAATATGCACGAATTTCAATCACTGAAATAATCAGTAAAAAGAGTAAAAGAGATGAATAGCTCGCAATTTTAGTCACTGCGAGTCTTTTGGGAAATACAGAATTGACTTTGCCAATAATCACTTCGATTAACTTGGATAAGCCAATAGCGACCACCATAAATACTGGTGATAGATGCAGAAATAGTCTGCCAATGTGTACGTTGTTGGTGAGAAGGATGGGTACAGAAGTAAGTAAAAACCAGAAAGTTAGTAATCGGTATTTTCGATCTTTCTTCTTAAATCCATTTATCATTACAAAAAAGCCTAAGATAAAAAATGGAACAAGAGCTCTGTGTATCATTTGGCCATAGTGATTTCCGTAGGCAATAATTACTGGTTTAGAGTCAATTGAAAATAGCAAACTCAAATATTGTTTTGCATTTACAAAAAGCTGTGTAGTTGGATTTTTAATATGATAAAAGGAGGGAGATTGTTGTGTAATATTAGCAAATATTTGCTCTCCTCTCGCATGAAAGTAATTTAGAAACAGTGATTTTGAGAAGTAAATAATTAAAATTGCAAAGCTTATAAATACACCGATTGCTAGTAACTTAAGTTTTTCTCCAGAATTAATTATTGTGTGACTTTTATCTAAGAGCTGAGTCACATTTAATAGTAAGTATCGAGCAATACAGAATAATAAAATTGGCGTAAATAACCTGATGGGGGCATAAAAAAAATAATTTATAACGACTATAACTAAGGCGCACAGAAATAATGCAAATGATTTTGGTTTGAG
>JAGOSI010000015.1 GCA_018062385.1 Minisyncoccota bacterium | reverse complement strand
GTGATCTTGACCGACATGACCAACTACTGTGAGGCCTTGCGCGAAGTATCTTCAGCTCGTAAGGAAGTTCCGGGACGTCGTGGTTATCCTGGGTATCTATATACTGACTTGTCGATGATTTATGAACGAGCTGGACGAGTAAAAGGGAAGAAAGGTACTATCACTCAAATTCCAATTCTTAGTATGCCCGATGATGATAAAACTCATCCGGTACCAGACTTGACTGGTTATATTACTGAAGGACAGTTTGTTATTTCACGTGAACTATATCGTAAGGGTGTATTTCCACCAGTAGACGTACAAGGTTCTTTGTCACGACTTTGGTCGGCGGGAGTTGGTGAAGGTAAAACTCGAGCAGACCACAGTGGGTTAAAGGATCAACTCTTTGCTTCTTATGCTGTTGGTAAGGAAGTGCGAGAACTTGCGGTGGTGCTCGGAGAGGCATCACTTGATGATTCTGACAAAGCCCACTTACGTTTTGCGGATGCCTTTGAACGAGAGTTTGTGGGGCAAGGTGAATACGAAAACCGTTCAGTAGATGAGTCACTAGATATTGGTTGGAAACTTCTAACTATGCTTCCGCGCGAATCATTGAAACGAGTTAAGTCTGAACTTATTGATAAACACATGCCAAAAGTTGGTTAATCTAGCTATTTGAAATTATGATTTTAAAAGTTAGTCCAACTCGAATATCGCTACTAAATCTTAAGAAGGAATTAAGTGTGGCCAAAAAGGGACATAAACTTCTTAAAGATAAGCGTGATGGCTTGATCAAGAAGTTTATGGCGATTATTTTTGAAACTCGCGATTTACGAAAATCGGTTGAGGAGCGTTTGGGTATGGCTTTTGATTCTTATCAGCGCTCAAGCGCTACTACGCCACGCTTGGCACAGGAGGTAGCACTGATGGTTCCTAATGCTAAAATCAATCTGGAGGTATCAGTAAAGACTGTGATGTCGGTAAAGATTCCTGAATTTAGAATTTCTAAACAAGGTTCAGCTTTTTCTTACGGATTTTTGGATACTTCAGGCGACTTAGATAATGCAATCGTAAAGTTTGATGAAGTGTTTGTTGATATTATGCGTTTGGCCGGACTAGAAAAAAGCGCAGAAAATCTAGCTGAAGAAATTGAAAAAACCCGTCGTCGGGTATCGTCTTTGGAAAATATCATGATTCCAAACCTCCAAGAAACAATTAAGTTCATTTCTATGCAACTAGATGAACGTGCCCGTGACGCGGTGGTGTCGACTATGCGGGTGAAGGCTATGATTGTGGCGAAGGAGGGTAATTAATTTTGATATCAAAATTAATTCACTCAAATCTTCAATTTGCAATTTTCACTAAGGCTTCGGCTACGCCTACAGAGTCGTTCAAAACTACAAATTAACGGTTTGGTTAAGGTGGTAAATTTGTATCTGAAAATCCTGCTATAATTTAGGCTATTAAATCACAATATGAAAAAGCATTTATTTTTTGATCTCGACAATACCGTGACTCGTAGTCGTTCGAAGATTGCGGAAGTAATGAAAGAAGCTTTAAGTGAAAGTGGTAAAGATATTATTATTGTGTCGGGTGCCACTTGTAAGCAGATTGCTTGGCAGGTGGATGGAGTGTCTTGCTTTAAGCTCGGTCAAAATGGCAATCATGCAGAAGATAGGTCTGGAAACTTGATTTGGGAAGAATTACTTACGACTCAAGAGAAAGCAGAAATAATAGAACATATTAATTCCATGCCAAGAACTTGGGAAGTAAGTCAGGTAGAAGATTTGGTTCAGGATCGAGGCTGTCAGATTAGCTACAGTCTTTTGGGACACAACGAATTGCTTGAAAAAAAAGAAGCCTTTGATCCTAAGAGTGAAATTAGAAAATCATTGTTAGAAAAATATCCATTTTTATCAGAAACTCTGCAAGTAAAAATTGGCGGTACAACTTGTTTTGATTATACAGCTAAAGGGAAACATAAAGGTTTTTACGTTGCGCGTTTAATTGAAAAGATGGGTTGGAAAAAGGAAGATAGTGTTTACTTCGGGGATATGCTTTTCCCTGGTGGTAATGATGAGTCAGTGATTGGGATAATTGATACAGAATCAGTGGAAAATCCTGAAGACACATTAAGTATTTTACAAGCTAAATATATCTAAAAAAATACTTAAATTACAACCAATTTTTCGTACTGATCAAACTAGTTTCGTTGGCTGGCATAAAAGTTACAGCAAAATTATTTTTTGTAGCAAAGCTTGGTATTTCCATAGGGTCTATCATAAGAACGGTGGTAGCAAAAGCATCCGCCTCATAGGCAGTTTTTGCTTTTATAAAAGTACCGTCAATTTTAATTTCATTTTCAGCACTGACAATGTGGTTGTATTTTTTGTCATTTACAACCCACTGTCTTTTGTGGGGACTAGAGGCGGCAAAACCTTGATTTAATAAAGTGGTGGTGCCAATGTAGATTTCTGGGTTTGTGGGATGTTCTAGGTAAATAATGATTGGTGTGTCATTGTCGCTCGTGGTATACATATCGCCGCCACCATTAATAAGAAAATAATTTAGCTGGTGAGTGCTCTTTAATCTTTCGGTAATTAAGTCTATTAAATAACCTTTACCAAAACCCCCAAGGTCAACTCGACCACTTTTTAAAGTAATTAAATCGGGGGAAATTACCAAATCCTCCAAAGCGTTTATTTTTGTATTAATTGTTTCTTTAATGGTGAAAGAATAATCGGCGTCATAACCGCGATTTTCTAAAATTTCACCATTTAAAATATTAAATAAACCGTCAGTTTTCGTAAACAATTCTTGTCCTTTGTGCAGTAGGTTAATCGTCATTTGGTCTGGATTCTCTAGGCTACCAGTAGTATTTAATTTTGTAATGAGTGAATCAGATTTGAACCTTGAGTATTTATTTTCAAAGTTGGAGATAAACAAAAACAGGTCGTTGTAGACGACCTGCTTTTTTGTAGCAGAAATTTCTGTAAAAATCTCAATCCACCAGATAGTTCCTAAGGCTTTTATTTCTGGCAGGAGAGTAGACATTTAAGTATTGGTTTGCTTGATGATATCGGCCACTGCTTCATTGAAAGCCTTTGAAGTAAGTGAAGCTCCACCAACCCGTGATAGATTTATGTCAGTAAGTTTCTTTCCTACAACTTCAGTTTTGTATACAGCATCAAAGCGTTCTTGGAGAGGATGTTCATAACCAGTTTCTTTGTTGCCATACATTACATCAGCACTTTTTACTACACCGTTACTTACTTCTAGTGTTACGTCGATGGTGTATGTGTTATCCGATTTTCGGTAAGTGGCTTCATCAGTGTAGGTTTTTGAAGTTTGAGTGACTGGTTTTTCTTCTGGTTTGGTGTCAGTTGGCGGTGTTGATTTTCCTTCACCGGTATTTTGAGGTGTGTTTGTTACAGGTGTTACGACATCGTTTTCGTTGTATATAGGTTGAATTTCAGTGGTCTTTGTCGCGATGGCACCAATGTCATTTGAGACAGTCTTTGTCGTAGTTGCTTCTTCTTGTCTGGTTACCGCTACATCGTCGTCAGAGTCATCTTTATTTATTAATAGATATGAACCAAAGGCGATAATGGCTAAACCCAGTACTATTGCTATAATCGGCATAATTAATTTTCTATCTTCATTTATTTTATAAATTATCACCTATATTTATACTATGATACAATTTGGTGTCAAACGCTATGTGCTCACTTATAAGCAAGATATTTCAGCCCATCAGTAGAAAAACCGATACGATTGCTATGTATCGTATGGTTACTATCGCTCTTTTATTTTTAATTTTTTGTTCGGTTGTATTTGGTTTTTTAGGTTTAATTCCTTACTCTGCATCTGAACAAATAATTTCTCTACTTGTGGCAGTGTCCGTTGCATTTGTTTCAAATATTGCTTTTAGTAAATTATTAAAAGTTCATGTAAATAATGAATCAGCACTGATTACTGCTCTTATTTTATTCTTTCTGGTTTTACCTGCACAATTAACCAATTTGTCAGAATTATGGGTGATTGCTTCGGTGGTGTTTTTGGCGATTGTTTCTAAGTTTTTGATGGTTTGGCGAAAGCAACATATTTTCAATCCAGCGGCTTTTGGTGTGGTGATTGCTGTAATTATTTATGAATCATTTCCTGCCTTAAACGTTTATTTTGAATCTTCGTGGTGGATAGGACAGCCAGCTCTCTTTATTCCGCTATTGATAGCGGGTGCTTTAGTGGTTTTCAAAATTCGACGTTCGGCTTTAGTTTTTGCTTTTGTGGCCACAGCCTTCATTACGTTTCTGGTCGAAGAATGGAGATTTGGTTCAGATTTATTATCGGTAAGCCCGGGCTTTTGGCTTTCAGGCCCAACTCTATTTTTGGCGTTTTTTATGCTGACCGAACCCTTTACTACACCGCCAACAAAAAATCTTCAAATTATTTACGGAATATTAATTGGTTTTTTAGCAGAAACTAGCATTTTTTCATCGATTATAAAAATTACTCCGGAGCTAGCTTTATTGATAGGGAATTTAGTTTTCTATTATGCTACTTTAAAGCAGAAATTAATTTTACCTTTAATAGAAAAGAGGGAAGTAGCGAAAAATACTTTTGAATTTGTGTTTGCTAAACCAAAAAATATTTCTTTCAAGGCTGGTCAGTATATGGAATGGATGTTGCCACATACAAAATCTGACAATCGCGGTATTAGAAGATATTTTACAATCGCGTCTGCACCGAGTGATGAACATATTCGTGTTGGGGTGAGATTTGGAGAAAATATCAGTACTTATAAAACCGAGTTGCAGTCTATGGTGGTAGGTGAAACTATTATTGTCAGTCAGTTGGCCGGAGATTTTACTCTACCAAAAGATTCATCTAAAAAAGTAGCGATGGTAGCTGGTGGTATTGGTATCACTCCATTTGTTAGTCAGTTAAATGAAATGTTACAGGGTGGTAAAAAACACGATACGGTTCTATTTAATTGCAACAACACTGAAGCAGAAATTTCGTATCGTGATTTACTTACCAAGGCTGAGGAAAAACTACCAATTAAGGTGATAAATATTTTAGCTAAAGAACAAGTCCCTAATTATGAATTTGGGTTTTTAACCGAGGAAATTATCAAAAGACAAGCTCCAGATTACTTAGAAAGAACTTGGTATATTTCTGGTCCACCGATGATGGTGGGATCTTATACTAAACTTCTTAAGAGTATGGGTGTGCCAAGTAAACAAATAGTGACAGACTTTTTCCCAGGGTTGGCTTAGTTTAAATAAAACAAAATATTGATTCTGTCAATGTTTTATGATAGACTCCTCGTAGAATGGTTGTTTGAAAAATTTTCTAATTTTAAGAAAGGAGAATTAAATGCAGATAGAATCGCGTGTCTATCAGGAGTTGGCTGTGAAAGCTGGAGTGAAAGCATTATTGCAAAAATCTCGAGCCTTAGTTGTTATGGCTACAGGTCTGGGTAAAACCCTGACTTCAGCACTAATTGCCAAAAAATTTCGTGCTAAGCGAATTTTGTTTCTGGTACACAACAACTTTATTCTAAAACATGCCATGGATGAATATTCCTTGGTGTTTCGAGAAGGATATAAGATTGTTAAGTACAATGGACTATCTAAAAAGGGTGCTAAGGAAGCAGATATTGTTTTTGCCACTTGGCAAACTATGGGACCTAACATGCAAGAATGGTCACCTGACCACTTTGATTTGATTGTGGTTGATGAGTCTCATCATACGGGTGCCGATACGTATAGGCCAGTGGTCGATTATTTTATTGGTCCAAAACTTGGTATTACTGCTACACCAGATCGAAATGACGATGCGGAAATTCGCGAAGTTTTTGGTTCGGCTGTTGTTGATATCAGTCTTGAGGAAGCAATTGCTCGAGGTTGGTTACCAAAAATTGAATACCATGTCATGCTTGATGAAAGTCTAGATGATACAGTACTTCAGGAAATTGCTAAAGAAATTCGCGAAGGTAAAAAGCGTTTTACGATGGCGGAAGTTAATCGTCGTCTTTTTATCAAAAAGCGTGATGAGGAAATTGCTAGAATTATCAATGCTTGTGATGAAAAAGCGGTGGTGTTTTGTGCTTCAATTGATCATGCCGAGCGTTTAGCAACAGTATTAGATTCAGCTGATACTTTTCATTCTGGAAAGGGTAAAGGGCAAAAAGACACTTGGGATAAAAACCAAGCTGTACTTGAGGCTTTGAACTATGGAGAATTACGCCGTGTTTGTGCAATAAATGCTTTCAATGAAGGTGTGAATGTGCCTTCGATAGGTCTTGTGGTTTTTTGTCGAGTTACTGAGTCTTATACTATTTTCAAGCAACAGCTTGGACGTGGGGCAAGACCAGGAAAGGAAAAGCTTATTGTCTATGACTTTGTCAGCAATTTGGAGCGAATAGAGCTTGTGCGAGAGATGATGAATAAAATCTCAGATTTGCATGAGAAATTTACTTCGGCTGAGGAGAGGAAAAAGGAAGGATACATCAGAGAGTCTTTTGAGGTGTCAGGAAAAGGATTTGAATTTACTTTTTCTGATCAGATTGTGGATTTGATTAGTATATTGAATCATTGTAGAAGTGAATATTATCCTACTTGGCAGGAAGCCTCTGAAGCGGCTGTTAAGCTTGACATTAAGTCAAATACTGAATATCGAGCTAGATATAAAGAAGATCCACGACTACCTGGAGACCTAAGATTTTATAAAGATTACCCAGGTACTAGCAAATTTTTACAGCGTTTTTATCCTACTTGGCAGGAATCTTCTGAAGCTACTAAAAAGTTAGGTATTAAAAATATAAAAGATTATAAAAAAAATTGTAAAAAGTTCGATCCTAAGTTGCCGTATGAGGTTGAAACATATTATGAAGATTTTCCTGGCTTCTTAGTCTTTTTTGATAAAGAATTTAATCCTTATCCAACTTGGCAGGAAGCATCGAGTGCTGTTAAGAGGTTAAAAATAAAATCTCTCAAAGAATATCCTAAAAAATATAAAAAGGATTCAAGGTTACCTTGTAACCCCGACACTTTTTATAGAGATTATCCTGGGTTTAAAAAATTTCTTGGAAAATCTTAAGTAATTATCAGTTCTTTTAGCCTCACAATATCTTATGACATTGTGAGGCTTTTTTATAAAATCACCACTCAATCTTTTCTAACTCATATTTTTCCAAATATTCATTTGTTTTACTAAAAGGCTTTGAACCAAAGAAACCTGTATAAGCGGAGAAGGGGGAGGGGTGAGGGGCGGTTAAAATTAAATGCTTATCTTTATTTATTAGACCAGCTTTTGCTCCCGCATACTTGCCCCAGAGAATAAACACCACGTGTTCTTTTTGGTCGGAGATAGTTTTTATAATTGTGTCGGTAAAAGTTTCCCAACCAAGACCTTGATGAGAGCCGGCCTCACTGGCTCTCACTGTAAGGGTGGCATTTAAAAGTAAAGCTCCTTGCTTGGTCCAGTGTTCCAAATTTCCTGAAGTCGGTATTTCTTTACCAATATCATTTTTTAATTCTTTGTAAATATTTAGTAGTGAGGGTGGGATTTTTATTCCGTCAGGAACAGAAAAAGAAAGACCATGTGCTTGACCCTCGCCATGGTAAGGATCTTGTCCCAATATCACCACTTTGACTTGATTGAATGGACAGAAAGTAAAAGCATTAAAAATATTTTTAGGATGCGGATAAATTACTTCTTGTAGATAAGCCTGCTTTATAACCCCGGTAAGATTTTTGAAGTAAGACTTATTAAATTCTTCTTGTAAGGCTTCTTGCCAACTTGGCTCAATTTTTAAATCCATAATTATTTTTGACAATTAGGGCAGAAATGTGTCCCTCGTCCCGCTACTCGAGTTTTTTGAATTAAGGTTTTACATTTTGGACAAGGGGTATTTTGCTTTCCAAAAACTTTTAGGAAGTCGGTGTAATTTCCAGTTTCGCCTCCCGTATCAACAAAGTGTTGAAAAGTTGTGCCACCATAAGTAATAGATTTTTTCATGACCTTACCACCGGCTTTGATAATGCTTTTAATTTCTTTCTCTGATACTTCGCTGGTTTTTCTTATCGGTAATACACCAGCCAAAAAAAGAGCTTCATCAACATAAATATTTCCTAAGCCAGCTACTAAGGTTTGATCCAAAAGTGTGGCTTTGATGGCAGTATTTTTTCTTTTTATTTTTTCAGAAAATTTTTGGTAATCAAAATCATCAGAAATTGGTTCTTGACCAAATTTAGCTTTGGCTGTTTGTACTTCTTTGGCATTGGCAATTTTCATATAACCAAACATGCGCATATCATTGAAAAATAGGGAAGAACCATCTTCAAAGTTAAAGGTGATTCTAGTGTGTTTATTTGGTAAATCCTTACTGTCGTCAGTTCTGCTTGAGTGTCCACCGCCAACGACTTCCTGTTTGTCTACATAAAAGAATTGCCCAGTCATTTTTAGGTGAGTGAGTAGAAATAAGTCTTCTTCATTTTTAAAACTAAAAATCAGCAATTTACCAATACGATCTATATTATCAAAAGATTTACCTATAAGTTTTTTGGCAAAATTAGTGTCATTACCAACCATCTTTTCATTAAAGACTTTGATTTTTGCGATTGGTTTATTGAGGATTTTGTGCAGTAACTGCAAACGCACGGTTTCTACTTCTGGTAATTCGGGCATGATTATATTGTAGTTGGGTAGCGATGAAATGCAACTATGCATAAAATTAAACTATATACAGCTAATTACTGTTATAATTTAATTTGTAATTATATAAATATGATCTTAATACTTGTTGGTGTAGTGGCTATTATGTTTCTGTTGGTAATCGTGACTTTGGGCAATGCTGACAATGAAAAAGATAAAGAAAAAGGTGGCTTGGTAGATTTTTCTGAAGATAAGGATTTGTTGGAATCCTCGTATAGTACCGATGCTAGCTGGTTTAAAATGACACCAAAGAGAGTGTATTTTCCTAGTTCAGTACAAGAAGTGCAAAACATTGTCAGTGATATAGGTAAAAGAAAGCAAAATGGCGAGGATGTTTCTTTGTCTGTCCGATCTGGTGGTACGTGTATGAGTGGCGGTTCATTGACTGAAGGAGTGGTTATTGATATGACCAAAAATATGAATAAAGTAGAAATTAATCCAGAATCCACGACAATCACAGTCGAGGCCGGAGCCTACTTTAGGGATATTGAAGATTTGGCTAAAAAGCACGGCTTAATGTTTCCAGCCTATCCTTCGTCACACAGGGTGTGTGGAATTGGCGGAATGATCGGCAATAACGCTTCCGGAGAAAAAAGCTTACGAGGTGGTGCAACTGGCGACAATATACTTGAGTTAGAAGTGGTTTTGGCCAATGGTAGCGTAAAAAATATTAAGTCACAAAATTTATCAGAAATAGCTGAGGGTGAAGATAAGGCTATCCTCGATTTGTATAATGAGTTTGGTGGTGATTTATCTCAGGCGGTTGGTGAAGTAAAAAAAGCGGCTTCTGGCTATCGTTTGGATAAGGTTGTAAATGGAGATAAATTTAATACGATTCCTCTTTTTGTGGGGGCACAGGGAACTTTGGGAATTGTCACAAAAGCAGTACTGAAGTTGTCACCAATACCAAAATACACAGAACTCACGATTATTTCGGCTGATAGTTTAGCTGAATTACCAGAGGTTCTAAAAATAGCTTCTGTCCACAATCCGGAAAGTTTGGAAACATTTGATATTAATACTTTCAAAAAAGCCAAAGAATACTTATCTGAACATGCCAATCATCTTATCCCTTACATAAATGAAAAAGCTCAGCTTTTTATCCTGGCTCAATTTAGCGAAGAAAGTAGGGAAGAGACTTCAGCACAAACAAAAGCTTTTACCGAAAAATTACACGAGCAGGGTTATTTTATAAAAAGAATTACGAATCCGCTTGATGTAGCTTCTGCTTGGCAAATGCGTCGTAATTCTTTCTTGTTGATGCGTGACCATAATCCCAAAGGTTTTAGAGCGGTGCCGTGTATAGAAGATGTGATTGTGCCAACCGAAAAAATCGGAGAATTTATAGATTCACTTTTACCCATTCTAACCAAACATACAAGTAATTATGGTTTTCATGGACATATCGGTGATGGTTCCTTGCGAATAATACCAGTCTTTGATTTTCGTCAGTCGGATGCCTTAGATAAAGTTTTTGCATTGATGACGGACGTTTTTGCCTTAGTAAAAAACTTGAAAGGTAATATCAGTGCCGATCACAGTGATGGCCTTATCCGCACTCCTTTTCTGAAAGAATTTTATGGCGATAAATTATACGAAACATTCAATAAGATTAAAAAAATCTACGACCCAAACAATATTATGAATCCAGGTAAAAAGGTAGGAGGGGGAATGGATTTGATTAAAAAATATATGAGATAAATAAAAAACACCTGCAAAAGCAGGTGTTTTTTATTTAAATGGTAGAATTACGATTCGACATCTCTTTGAAAGTTATTGCCGGAATATTATTACTCTGCATATAATCAAGTATTTTTATGAATTCATTATAACGATCTCCATCTATACTTAAATCCTCATTGCTGAAATCTTGCGGGTGAAGCATGATTACACACAGATCGTCGCCTTTCTTAAAGCTTTCCTCACAATCATTTATTGCCACATCAGCATTAACGAATGTATCAGATTTAAAATCCCAGGTTGCAGCATCATAGTCAAAATAATCTTCTCCTTCACTAGATATGATCGGAAGTATTTCTGAACGGATAGCCCCAACGGATCCTTCTGAAAGTTGGTTGTTGGGCGGGATAAAGGTTACAGGTTCTTGTTTGCTTATTTTATGGAGCTCATTTTTAGCTAAAGTTAGTCTTTCCTTGGCCTCATTTTCATTTAGTGATGCGAATTCGCCGTCAGATCCATGGCTATATTCACCAACACCATGGTCATAACCGTGAATAGCTATCTCAACATTACAGTCGTATTTTTTAAAAAAATCAACCACTCTTTTATCGTCATGAATGTTTTTTGGAATTACTCCTGCTACAATAGTTTCGTTTCTTTCTAAGGCGTCATGCATCATTCTGATAGAAATATCAGTCCAGCCATAAGCTTGTACGTCATCAAGACGTAAAATAACATACTTATTACTGGTGGGCGAAACAATTGGTTCACAAACATACAGTGCATTCTCTGCTAGCTGGATGTTATTGTTGTTGTGAAGCATGTTTCCGACAATCGGCTTGTAAATATTGAATAAAGCAACAGGTATTATTATCAATATTAGTACTGAGAAAAAAGTTCCATATTTCATAAAAAACCCAAGTTTCTTATTGGAATGCAAACGAAATAGCTTTCTCAAACCTTTATATAAAAAATGTAAGGCGATTATCGCAAGGCTGATAATTGCTGTTATGCTTCCAATTATCATACTTTAATTAGCTTATCGGTGTCCAAATTAACGGATCTTTCAGGATGAAACCAATTCATATCTTTCTTATTTAGAATTATTTCCTTAACAAATTGCTCTATTAATATATAGGCATTAATTAAAGACAAAAAAGAAAAAAGAGGACTCACGATTAGAAGTTCCAATCGACTTTTTCTAATTGAGGCATAGATACCTAAAATAGTACCAATTATTATAAAGGAAAGAATTAATTTAAAAAATAAAACGATATTTATAAATGGAGTTACTATAAGTAAACTACTTAAAACCAGCCCCTCCAAGTATGTGGTAGAAAGTATGAGACCAGCCTTAGGGTTATTTATGATAATAGGGTAGTGTTTTTTTAGATTTTGCCAACCGCCACCGTACCAGCGACGCATCTGATTTATATATGAATGCAGAGTCGGTGGATCTTGGGTGTAAACTTTGGCCTCGTGATTGAATTTTATGGGTAGACCAAGCTGATTTATTTTATAAGAAAAATCTAAATCTTCAGTTAAGGTATCGTGATCAAAAGTTATGGCGCCGTTTCTAAAAAGCTCTGTTTTAAAAGCACCGGCACAACCGGGAATAACCAAAATAAAACCGATGTATTGTTGGGCCCTTTTATATAAATCTTGTCCAATAGTGTAGTCAATTTCACGTAGCGCGGTAAGTATATTGTGTTTGGTGCTTTGCACATAGCCCATAACTACAGCTGTGTCTCTATCTGCTTCAAATTCAGCTTCTATGTGTTTAACAAAATCTTTATCTAAAATAGTGTCACCATCGGTAGCAATTAAAATATCAGTAGTGACATATTTAACACCAATTTCCTGAGCCTTACTTTTATTGCCAGTTGCTTTATCTATGCTAATGACAGTAATCTGGCTACCGTATGAGCGTAATATTTCAGCAGTTTTGTCCGTGCTACCATCATTTATAACGATTATTTCATCAGGCTTCCTAGTTTGAGACAAACACGAATCAACACAAGAAGAAATCATTTTTTCTTCGTTGTGAGCTGGAATCAATATGGAAAAAGTTAAATTATTTTTCTGGTTCATAAATTATTTTGTTCCGCAAGGTTTATTAGTGTATAAATGATATGATATAATCACCACTATGTCAATAGCAGTGAAATAGCTTTGATTTTAAGGCTATTTTATGTTGATTCCGGCAATTAACATATTATCTAAACATAGCAATATTGCATTTTTTAAATTTCATGGTAACGTCGCGAAATTAAAAAGTAATAGCCATAAATGGGATTTTTATTATATGACATATCTAAATTTAAGTAGAAGAACAGGAAGTTTCGCGCTAATAACGCTATTTGTTCTGATTTCCTTTTTATTTACAACTACTAGTATTAAGGCGCAGGAAGTCGATATTACTAGCTTTGACTTGGAGGCGGAAGATGCTGATGTTGAGGTACAAACTGTTGTGGTTGACACCGAGAACGAAGAAGATGTTGATTCGGTAATTCAAATTGACGATATTATTCTCACCGTTGATACAGAAGACTTTGGTTCAACAACTGAAGACGCACTTAACTTCGATGATGAACTTACGGTTGAACTTACTGATGAAGAAATAGAATTGGTGGATGAATTTATCGCAGCACTTGATCTCTATATTTGTCACGCTACTGATAATGCTGAAAATGGTTTTATGAAAGTTTCGTTAGGTGAAATGTTTGATGAGTGGGGGTGGGATGATGTGAATGCTTATGTTGGACATCTTGATCATGGCGACGATATTGTGCCAACCGCTACTGTTGAACAAGATGTGTTAGATTTATTGGAAATTTCTTTTCCTGGCATTAGTTTGCTATTAGCTAATGGACAAAATCTTGATATTGAATACTCTGCCTATGGTATGACTGGGCTAGAGATTCATGAGGCTGGTTGTGAGGTTTCTGCTATTGATATTGATACAAATACCGGCACAAGTACTGATAATAATGCAACTTCTACCGATTCTAACACCTCTACAACTACCACTGATACTACTGACGACACTGAAAATACTGATTATAGCGAGCCATTCGAGTGTGAAATTGAGGGCCATAAATATGACCAAAATGGAAATCCTCTATCAGATTGGCAGATCGGTTTAATGAAGATCATTACTCAAGATGAAAAGACTGATATTTGGGACTTGGCTGAAGACATTACTGATAACGATGGTTATTATTGTCTAGAATGGGATGGTGAAACCAGAGTATTTCGTGGTGTCGCTCCTACTATAACCGCTGTTCCTTACGATTTTACTTACCATGTCTATGAAAAACTAGTTAGCGGTTGGAGCTTCCTTTCAATCGAAAAAGGGTCTGATGTGAATAATCTATTAGTAGTAGATGAAAGTGATACTCGATACGATGGTGATTACATTAGTACACAAATCGGTGAAACCAACGGTTATATCTATACCGATGCTGCCTATCATGTAGACTTTTACAATAAAAAGGTTGAAGAAACCCCTGTAATTAGCGGCGGCAGTGGCAGTACTGATGGTAATAATGGTGGTTCTGGTGGTGACAATAATAGTAGCTCCACTCGCGTAGGTGATAGAAATAGTAACTCTAATTCTAATCCAAAGCCACGAGTTTTAGGCGAAGCTACTTCTACAGCACCCCTAATCTCCGGTGAGCAAGTAACGGTGGTGCCATACGGTGCTCCAAATACTGGTGCTGGTGGTACTTCTACTAGCCAGACTCTGACTCTTAGTCAAATCCTCTATATTTCAAGACGGGCATTCTAAAATCCCAGATTGGATAACTAAAATACCTCAGCATAGACTATGCTGAGGTATTTTACTTGACAATGTCTGATTTATACTTTACATTTGCAAATAAGTTAGTTCTCGATTTTCATAGCGCTTTAATATTTTGAGCCATATTTTTATTACTACAGCTAGGTAGTAAATTATTATTAGGAGATCGATGGATTACATTATTTATATTTATTACTAAAAGTATCATTATGTTACAGTCAAACACCAACGCCAACGCTTCAGGATCAATTATTAAGGTATTTTTTATCCTAGGTGTGGCCGTCAGCCTATCATTTGCGTCTTATGCTAGTGCGCAGATTACTGAACCAGGTTTTGCCTCTGAGGTGGTAGCAGAAAACTTATCTCTAGCGACTGGTCTAGCTTTTACTCCTGATGGACGAATCTTTATTGCTGAAAAAAGCGGAACCATAAAAATAGTGAAAGACGGAGTTCTCTTAGCTCAACCATTGGTAACATTGACTGATGTTAACACCTTTGGTGATCGTGGCTTGATTGGTATGGCTGTTGATCCTAATTTTGCTACCAATGGTTATATTTATGTGTCATACACCTTTGAAAATAGCCCTGGTTTCAATATTGCTGGTCCTAAGACCGGTAGGATTGTGCGATTAACGGTGGTGGGTGATACAGCCAGTGAATCCAGTAAATTGGTTTTGGTGGGCTCTGTTGGTGGTAGTGCCACCTCTCCTTCGTGTGAAAATTTTGCGGTGACCGATGACTGTATTGCTTCAGATTCAAATAGTCATAGTGTTGGTGGTCTGCGTTTTGGTACTGATGGAAAACTATATGCTTCACTGGGAGATGGGGCTGACTTTTCAACAGTGGATCCAAGAGCTTTACGGGCACAAAATGTCAATGCTTTAGCGGGAAAGATGTTGCGCATTAATACTGACGGTACGGCACCAGCAGATAATCCTTTTTACGATGGTAATCCAAATTCTAACAAATCAAAAGTCTATGCTTTAGGGCTTCGAAATTCTTTCCGTTTGGGCTTTCACCCCACAACAAATTTACTTTACTCAGGTGATGTGGGATGGGGAAGTTGGGAAGAGGTAAATTTGATTGAAGCAGGAAAGAATTATGGCTGGCCGTGCCGCGAGGGAAATGTTGCTACCTCTTATGGTTGTACTCCGTCTTCCGCTTACACCAACCCATTGTACACTTATGCTCACAACTCAGCTGGTGCTGGGTCAATAATTGCCGGAGCTTTTCCTGCTAACTCAGCCTATCCAGCGCAATATGGAAATTCACTGTTTATCGGTGATTATGCTCAGATGTGGGTAAAACGCTTAGTACTTAATGCTTCGGGTACGGCGATGGTTTCAGTTGAAGATTTTGTACCAGATACGGTATGGCCTGTAGAAATCATCACTGGACCAGACGGAAATATCTACTATTTGGATATTGTATTTGGTTCATTAAATCGTATTACTCACACCAGTGGAAATAGAAAACCGGCAGTAAATATCAGCGCCAATAAAAATTCTGGTGCAACACCACTTAATGTAAACTTTTCTAGTGCTGGTACTGCTGACCCTGACGGAGATTTAATTTCTTATGATTGGCAGTTCGGTGACGGAGCTTCATCTACCTTAGCTAATCCCACACACACTTTTGTCACCAGCGGTGTTTTCAATACAGCTCTAACTGTAACTGATGTACATGGCGCAAAAACAGCTAAGAGTATAAAGATTTTTGCTGGTAACCAAGCACCAGTGGCCAACATCACCAATCCAGCTAGTGGATCCTTATATAAAGCCCTAGAAAGTATCACCGTTACTGGTCAAGGAACTGATACTGAAGATGGAGTTTTGGCTCCAAGTGCTACATCTTGGACAGTTTTATTGCATCACAACACTCATGTGCACACTATTACTCAAGCAACGGGAGTTAATTCTATAACTTTCACGGCTGATGACCATAATGATAGTGATGTTTATATGGAAATAGTAATGAAGGTCACAGATAGTCTTGGTCTATCAAGTACAAAAAGTATCAATATGTATTTGAATAATGGCGCTGGTGCTGGAAACCTTGTTCCAAATCCTTCGGTTGAAACTGAAGGTTTGGTGGCGGGTTCACCACTTGACTGGTATCAAGGTTGGTATGGGGTAATGAACCCAGTCTTTACTTATCCAGTGACTGGTCTAGTAGGAGACAAGGCTATACAGCTTGATGTTTTGAGTTATGAAAGTGGTGGCGCTAAGTGGTTTTTCTCACCAACCTTTGTGACTTCGGGTTCAGAATATGTATTTTCAAACATCTATACTGCCACTGTTGGTTCTGATATAACTGCTCAATATGGCAGAGCTGACGGTAGTTACTTCTATGAATATTTAGGATTTGCGCCAGCTACAGCTTCTCCAGTTAGAAATAACCTTCACTTCACCGTGCCAGTAGGGGCACAAAATGTGACTATTTATCAAGAAGTTAATAATGTCGGTCAAATAATTCTTGATGATTTCTCACTCACTTTAGCTTCAAATGGTGATATAACCATTCCTACTGGAAACATTTCTAATATAAGTGACGGCGAGGTGGTCTCTGGGATTAAAATGGTGGAGATTAATGCTAACGATAATATTGGTGTTGCCTCAGTTCATTTAGTGGTAAACGGAGCTGAGGTTGGTGTAGGTGATTCAGAACCTCCTTATTCGTCAGTATGGGATACAACTACTGTGCCAGATGGAAATTATACTTTATCAGCACATATTCACGATACTTCAGGTAATGAAGGAACAGCACCGGTTATTAATGTTACAGTGCTAAATAATGCTACTAATACCGCTGTAAATCTAATTAATAACGGTGATTTTGAACAAATGGATTCCAATGGTAAGCCGGTAAATTGGACAGCTAATACTTGGGGGGATCATGTAGCTACTTTTCAGTACCCAGTTGTTGGTAGAACAGGTGGCAATGCGATCCAGACGACTATTTCTAATTACTTATTCTCTGGTTCTGGTGATTCTAAGTGGGTATTCTCTAAAGTTAATGTGACACCAGGTAAGACCTACAACTATTCAGATTATTATAAATCAAATATTATTTCCGATATTATTGGTCAATACCAAATGGCTGATGGTAGTTATCATTATTTTGGTCTAATCAAAGAAATACAACCTAATCCTGAATGGACAAAAGTCAGTAGTAGTTTCACTCCGCCTGTGGGTGCTACCCACGTGACACTATTCCACCTAATTAGTTCTGTAGGATACGTAGCGATCGATGATGCAGTTTTGACGGAAATAGGGACTGGAACACCAGCGGAAATTATTCCTCCGGTTGTTGAATTTACCAATCCATTAAACGGTCAAACAGTTTCTGGTAACGTGACCCTGACTGCTTCTTCTAGTGATAATGTGGCTGTTACTTATATCTTTTACGCGGTAAATGGCACACCAGTCACTGGTCAACTTACGACGGCACCTTACAGTTTTGTGTGGGATACTACAAAATTAGTAAATGGAAACTACACACTAAAAGCAACAACTCATGATCCTTCAGGAAATAATTCTACAGCGGTGATTGATGTAACCGTAAACAACACCGCCACCACCACTCCACCAAGCACCACTAATTTGGTACCAAACGGTGACTTTGAAACCGCTGGTACTGCAGGCAATCCTGCTAACTGGAGTCGAGGTGGTTGGGGTACTAACACCAGAACTTTCAACTATCCCGTAGCTGGTAATACTGGCAATGGAGCTGAGGTGGTAGTTTCAGGTTACACCAATGGTGATGCTAAGTGGTACTTTAATCCAATAGCAATAGTGGGTGGTACAGAATACACAATAAGTGACCAGTATAGAAG
>JAGOSI010000049.1 GCA_018062385.1 Minisyncoccota bacterium | reverse complement strand
GGCTTGAGCTGTTCCCTTAAGTGGGGAAACGAACGCAACCCTCGTTGCCTGTTATAAGTGTCAGGCGAGACTGCTCCCTCACGGGAGAGGAAGGTGAGGATGACGCCAGGTCAGCATGTCCCTTGATGCCTTGGGCTGCACA
The DNA here is from genome assembly GCA_018062385.1 of Minisyncoccota bacterium. Classification (GTDB taxonomy): domain Bacteria; phylum Patescibacteriota; class Minisyncoccia; order Phycocordibacterales; family UBA918; genus OLB19. The sequence continues at coordinate 4,578 of JAGOSI010000049.1, read as the reverse complement.
CGTGATACAATGGGTGGTACAACGGGACGCAATACAGTAATGTGGAGCAAATCCTTATAAAACCATCCCCAGTTCGGATTGAGGGCTGCAACTCGCCCTCATGAAGTCGGAATCGCTAGTAATCGCGGATCAGCAACGCCGCGGTGAATACGTTCCCGAGCCTTGTACTCACCGCCCGTCAAGTCAGGGGAGTCGGGAGTGCCCGAAGTCCCACCTAGAGTGGGCCGACGGTAAACTCGATAACAAGGACTAAGTCGTAACAAGGCACGGCTAGCGGAAGCTGGTCGTGGATTAATTCCAATTGGACACGTCGGATTATTGGGGTGACCCTTTAACTCACGGCTAATTGGTCGATGTTTTATGCCTCAATTGAGCATAAAACGAGAGATGATACTCAATTCTCTGAAATGGTATCGGACTCCAGGGAAAGACCGGACCAAAGGATAAGACAAAAGAGAGAATAAATAAGCAAAGGAGCGTAAGCGACTATTGCGAATTTATGTCCCAATTTTTTCTCTAATTGAGAAAATTGCTGGACTCCCTTTTGCAAAAATTATGCATATGAAATTAAAATAAAACACCACGTAAGTGGTGTTTTGTTTGTTTTGTAATTTAGTTTTAAGGACAGGCAGGTTGGCTGGGGCCAATAAAATGTCTATCGACATAGTCAAAGTTACTTTGCTTACAACCTTCAAGTCCCGAAGAAGTAGAAAGAAGATTTATGATACCCCAAAAGATAAGTAAGAAGACAAAGGCAGCAACGCTGTAGACAGCCAAATTTTTGGCATTTTCTCGCCCGTCCTCATTTTCACCGTTAAGGATGAAATAACGAAAAACATTAATGACAAAAATTAGAAAAGCAATTCCGACCAAAAAAGGAATTAAGGTATTATTGGTAAAACCAACAATACCTTTTAATAAGGTTTCTAAATTAGCAGTTTGTGCGTAAGCAAAACTTGGCGTTAAAGCCACCATGGTAAATAGAGTTAAAAATTTCATCTTTGTATTATAGCTTATTTGACTTGTGTGATTTAGAGAAACAAACACTTGACAAAAGTATATAATATGATATTATATAAAGAGTAGGATTCTGTTAAATTTTATTTAGGGGAATTAAAATGAATACAGGTAAAGTTTTGGATTTGTTTGCTGATGTTTGCGATGAGGTTAGAAGTGGAGAACTTTCTGTATGGAAAATATCAGGAACTGCTTTTACAATCATTACCTCTTTTTATTTTTTATTGGGAGCTCCGGTTTTGCTAGCTTTAATAACAGGAGACCCAGTAACGAGTTCAGGTTTAATTTATGAACCGCTGGTGAATTTTTACAAGTATTTAAAATACATGTAAATTCAGCAAAAAGATCAAAAGTCCTAATTAATTTTTAGGGCTTTTTATTTTATTCTTGCCACTTACATTTTTTTAACTTTTCTGCTATAGTAGCGGACACTTGAGGAGATGTGTAGAAGCTCATGTGCGCGCTTAGCTCAGTTGGCTAGAGCATTCGACTGATACTCGAAAGGCCCTAGGTTCGAATCCTAGAGCGCGCACATGGGCTTTTACTGTTTTGTTGAGGTTTTGATATTTAAAAAATCTGCTGTACAGCAGATTTTTTTACTAAATTGAGTTTTGGTAATTATTAGTTCCAATAGCTTTTTCAAGATTTTCTAAGCGTTGCTCGGCTTGAGCACTCGAGCTCTCTAAGTTGTTAATAGAAGTATTGAGTTCCATTGCTAGCATGCCTACGAATACAGCGAATAATACACAAATGATCCAGGCGAAAGGTTGAAAGAATTTATAATGTTCTAATTTTTTTGGTTGCATATATGTAAAGTATAGCAAAGTTAATTGTGTTACTTATATTTTTCCCCTCTAATTTAAAAATAGACCAAAAATATTTTGAAAACCAAAAGCGGTGATGGTTTGAAAAAAAATTGTTCCTAAAAATAGCGGGATAATAAAATCTCTAATTTTTACTCCAATGATACCAAGTGGAATTAAGTAGACTTCATCTGGAATTGGAATTAAGGCTGCGAAGCCAAATACGAAATAAGGTAGCAGTTCTTTTTTGTTGGCGTAGAGACTAAGGATTTTTTGTTGAATTTTTGGATAGTGAGTGTTGGTAAAGTTGTGACCGAGTCGGCCAACAAAATAAGATACAAAGTTGGCACACATTGTGCCAATTACAGCTAAGGTAATAGTGATAAAAAGTGGAATGCCACCCGCTGTGAAGATGGGAGAAAAAGTGGCGGCTGGGACGGGGGAGATAAAACTCAAGCCGGTGATGAAGCTTACAAGTAGTACGCCGATGTAACCAAACTGTTGAACTAACATCTGTGCCCCTTCATCATCGGCGACATACTGAGTGAAATAAAGAGACAAACTGAAAATACCAATAATCGCTATTATAATTATTAGTGAGTGAATGATTTTTTTGGTTAGGCTATTTGTTATCATGCCCATTTTAAAAGTGTAGCACGTTTACAGGTTGGCAAATAATACAGTTTTTGCGTATGATATGCCGATATGTCATTTTCTGATTATTTTAAAAATAAGCGAGTTACTGTAATGGGGCTTGGTCTTTTGGGGCGGGGGATCGGTGACGCTCGCTATATAGCAGAAGCTGGTGCCAAGGAGGTGGTAGTTACTGACTTAAAAACCGAAACAGAATTAGCTTCTTCAATAGAGATGCTACGGGATTTACCAAATATTCGTTTTGTGTTAGATGGGCATAAGCTAGCGGACTTTGAGAATGTGGATATGGTTTTGGTTTCGGCGGGCGTGCCGATGGATTCAGAGTATCTGAGGCACGCCCGCAAAGCGGGCGTGCCTCTAATGCAAAGCGCAGCTTTGTTTGCTAAGCTTGCTAATATCCCTATTATTGGAATAACTGGTACGCGTGGAAAAAGTACTGTTACACACATGATCCACCATGTGTTGACAGAAGTCACTGGTGAAAAAGTTTTGCTGGGCGGTAATGTGCGCGGGGTTTCTAATCTGCAACTTCTAAATGAAGTAAAAGAAGATTCGTTGGCAGTGATGGAGCTTGATAGTTGGCAACTTCAAGGTTTTGGTTGGGCAAGTATTTCACCTCAAATTGCGGTCTTCACCAATTTTATGGAAGACCATCTAAATTATTACACCAGGGGTGGCAAGACCAAAGAGGAGGCAATGGATTTGTATTTTGAGGATAAGGCGCAGATATTTTTACATCAGGAGGAGAGTGGAGTGTTTATTACCACGCCAGAAGTTTTTACTCGAGCGCAAAAACTTAATGGTACTTTGGGGCAAGAGGTGGTGTTGGCGGACTTGTCGATTTTACCAGAGGATATGCTCTTGGCTATGCCGGGGGAACATAATCGCTTGAACGCGTCTTTAGCTTATTTGGCACTTAAGGCTACTGGCTTGGAAGACGAAGAAATTTTTGACGCTTTGTCCACCTTTAGAGGGGTGGAAGGACGTTTGGAATATATCGGTGTCACTGATGAAGGGGTCGGGATTTACAATGACAATAATGCCACTACGCCACAGGCGACTACGATGGGCTTAAAGGCGGTGGGTGATACCAATAAGAAAAATGTCATTCTAATCGCTGGTGGAGCGGATAAGAATATTGATATTAGTAGTTTGGTAGAAGCTATTACTCTGTATTGTAAGGAGGCAATCTTAATTCCTGGAAATGGTACGGATAAATTAGTGACAGCTTTGGCAGATAAAAACATTGTCCCTGTATTGGCGGCAAATTTGAAAGAAGCGGTAGAAAAATCTTTATCTTTGGCAGAAGCAGGAAATATAATTTTGTTCTCACCCGCCTTTGCTTCTTTTGCACAATATAAAAATGAGTATGAAAGAAATGATGAATTTTTGGGTTTAGTAAAACAATATGTCGACAACTAATATAAACAACATTAAAAAAATTCACTTTATCGGCATCGGAGGAATTGGGATGTCGGCACTAGCACGATATTTTTTGCATGACGGTAAAGAGGTGAGCGGGTCAGATAGAGTAGAGTCTAATATCACTGAAGCTTTGGCTAAAGAAGGAGTGAAGATATTTATTCCGCAAGTTGGTAGTAATATAGCTTCAGATATTGATTTGGTGGTTTATACCGAAGCAATGGCAAAAGACCAAGAAGAAATGGTGGAAGCACAAAAGCTCGGGGTACCGATGGTGAATTATTTTGAGGCTTTGGGACTCGTGGTAAATTCATATTATTTAATTGTCGTGGCTGGTACTCATGGCAAGACCACTACTACCGCTATGTTGACCGATGTCTTGGAAGAAGCGGATCTAGATCCGACAGCTGTTATCGGATCTTTGCGGTCTAAGACTGGTAGTAATTTTCGAGCCGGAAAAAGTAAATACGCGGTAGTAGAGGCTTGCGAATACAAGCGGGATTTTTTGCATCTAGAGCCTGATATTTTAGTGATTACCAATATCGAGCTCGATCACGTGGACTACTATAAAGACTTGGTTGATGTCCAGAACGCTTTTCAGACTTTAGCTAAAAAAGTTCCGGCGGACGGTTTTATTGTAGCCGATGTTAAGAATGAAAATGTTAAACCAATTTTGGCAGGG
>JAGOSI010000014.1 GCA_018062385.1 Minisyncoccota bacterium | reverse complement strand
TCTCATCTTTATCAATTAAACCCTTTTGCAATTTTACCAACACAGTGTAAATCTCATTTTCACTATAACCTTTATCTCTCAATTTTTCCGCTTCCACCAACACCAAATTATCAAGTGGGGTACTTTTACTCAAGGCATTCTCAAACATTTTCATGAAGGGATGAGACATAAAAATTATGTTAGATAGACCTACGCGAAATAAGGTACAAATATAATCAATCCAACAATCAAAGCCATAGTAGCAGAGATCAACACAGCTCCCGCTGCTACATCTTTTACATCACGAGCGTACGGATGATATGTCGGTGAGGTTAAATTGATATCGATTTCAAAAGCAGTATTTAAAGCTTCCGCAGTCAATACCAAACCAGTGGTTAAAACTAGAATCAACCACTCGATTTTAGTAATATTAAAATAAATCCCTAGAGCTACAGCCAAGCCCAGTATCAGTAAATGGATCCAGGCATTTGGGGTGGTTTTTATAAATACCACGACCCCTCGCCCAGCATAAGAAAAACTTTTAGCTCTTTTAACTAACGAAAATTCCTCTTTGGTATCTAGTTTTTCCATATTAATCTATTATAGCAAAAACTAATTCTTTTATTTTAATTAATCAAAAACACACTGCCTTTAGATTCCCAAAGGCTGATTGCCAAATATCTTCCACTTTCCAACCAGCAGTTTCTAGAAGAGATATAAATTCCTCCTGGCGATAAAGACAGATCGGCGCTTGAATTTGAAAAATATCCGCCTCGGCTGATTCTAATTTCATAAAACGCTCTGATAAAGGTAGATTTTTTCCAACATAATTCTCCCCCACTGCCGAATCCATACCCGTCACCGATATAAATAATTTATCTTGTACTGCCGTTCGTAAAAACTTTAAGGTTTCAAAAGCCTTATTGTAAGGCAAATAATGTAAAGTCCTCTGCATCGAGGCATCAGCAAATTTTTTATCATCGAGTACATTTGGTAAATCACTAATGTCAGCTGAAATAAATTTCAAAACTTCTTCCGACCAATTTCCCTTAGACCGATACCGAGCAAACTCTTCCGAAAAATCATACACATCAATCGCCAGAACCAAAGCGCCCACCTCAACCATTCTAACCGATTGCCCACCAGCCCCTGACCCAAGATCTAAAACTTTTGGCTTATCCTTACCACGCAAATGCTCCAGCATTCTTTTATCAAGATCATCAGTACGCTTAATCGCTACATCTACTCCAAAGCCACTGTAGCTTTTGTAAGGTTCGCTAGAAACAGAAAATTTCATATTAAGTAATTATCCAAGCTTCGCCATCTTTCTTGCCCAAGCTCCATATTTTTCGGCCATTACTTCAAAACTAATTTTATTGCTTGCTACAACTTTTTTACCGTGAACCATTTTTATTTCAGCTTTTAAATTTACTTGTTTTTTGTGTTTCCCTTTCAATATCCTCCACCTCTTTACCAATCACCTTTTCAGCTTCTTCAATATTTTTTTGCAAACGCTTGAGGATTTTCGATTCTTCCCTAGTAAGCTTTCTTTTTGTATTGGCTTTTTTAAGAGTTTCAATATCCACTTCCAAATCATCACGCAACAACGCAAAAGCTTTATGTATAATAATTTTTGCTTCCAAGACTTCTTTATCAAGACGCTTTCTTAATCCCCACAATGAACGCCAAGCTAAATAAAGTAACAAAATTAATAAGAGTATAAGGGACAGAAATGGAATCACAATTGAAAGCACAGTAATCATTTCTGCACCCTTGTTTAGTACTGGATTATTTGTTGGAGTCGTTTCAATATTCTTTTGTGACTCATTGAGCTTTTCCGCCACAATAAAAGGTAGAGTTGAAATAGTATAATTTCCAGCCATATCATAAGCTTTCACATAGAGAGTGTGATTCCCGGAGGCAATTTCTGGAGCTTTATAAATATGTGTGCCATCATCAGTATATTTAACAACCTCTCCTCCATCAATTTGTATTTCATAATTTGAGATATCAGAAAGAGTGTCTTTTGCCTCAAAGTAGAAGATACCAGAACCGAGTTCTTTAATAATGAAATTTTGTGGTGGCTGGGTATCAACCTGTATTTTATAATGAAGAATCTCTCCCCAACCCTGCTTATTGCGATATTGTACATGCAAATACGAAACTCCTTCCGGTAAATCCTTAATGTCTTTTGTAGTAATAGGAGGAGTATAAATATTTGTTGGAACTGAATCGGGCGCATCGTCAGCCAACAAACGAAGCGCTGTCACATCGTCTGTTAAAGTAAAATTAAATACACCATCTTTTTTTGATGACCAAGAATCTTTAGGATGCGTCTCGGAAGTAATACTTGGAATCAAATTATTATTTTCTTTTTCTTCCTGAACTACTTTTGGAGAATCGGTAATCACTTCTTCAACAACATTCACTGGTATCAACGTAAATTGTGCTGTACCTTTGCCAGAAATAATTTCAGACCCTTCACCATCATTAGCTAAAATAGAACCAGAAGAAAAAGAAAGATTTGCTACACCAACCGACTTTACTTTAAAAGTAACGGTCAGGACTTTACCATTTGAACCATTATATCCAGGATTGAGCACAATTCCTTCAAAATTTACAGTACCAGCGGTATTAGAAAATGATGGTTCTTGTACCCACAATGAAATGATTGATTGTCCCTTTGAAACGGAAACCACTTCAAGTAAATCCTTTGGATAAGACACCACCCCAGATAAAGCGTTAAAGGCTGTTCCATTACTGTCTGCATAAACATTAACAGTAAGTACTGAGCCTTGCTGATAAGAACCAGAAGCTGGAGATAGACCCAAAGTAGCTCCGAATGCAATTATTGGCAATAATAAAAATAGAAAAATAGAAAAAACTATTTCCTTAATAGAAATCGAAAGAATCTCCAGAAAATAAACAGGGTAAGAACGCACAATATAAGTATACTAACAATTACACCAGTCTGTTCATACCAAGGTTTCCAATTTTGTGGATAGAGTATTTCGATTCGCTCGTTACCCGTTAAGTCGATTGCCTTAACAAATATTTTTTTATCAAGCAATTGATGCTTCAGTTCATAAGGACTTTCTGCATTTTGATACTTACCAAACCACCCCTCCTTCACTTCATAATGATCCATACCAGAACCTTTGTCTTTTGTTGAAAATATAAGTGCATACTTACCTTCAAAAACATCTTCATCTTGAATTATTTCTGGATTGAAACGTTCTGGAATTTCTTCATCCACTGTATTAACAGAAATATTAGAATCTCCTTCAACGATACTTAGATGAAGGTTTTGCTGCTTGGTTGAAGCTTCCGTTCCTAAACCATCATGTAACAAAAGTTTTGTGTTGGTATTTTCAATATTACCCTGACCTTCGTGCAGTACTTTAAAAGTTAGAGACATAATCTTGGTATCCTTTTGATTAAAACCCCCAGGAGTTATACCAGACAGAGTAATTACATTTGAATCATGAAAATTTGGTTTTTTAATCCATAAACTTATCACCGAATCTCCATCATCACTTAATACATATTCCAAAAGATTACTTGGGAATATAATATCTGTTTCAATAGCATTTAAGGTTTGTTTTTCAGTATCAATCACCACATCAACAGTAAACACATCCCCAACGTGTAAAGCGCTAAAATCACTTTCAACTTTTATCACAGCAGCCACAGCCGGCATCGTAAAAACACCGTAACTTAAAAATATAAAAGGTAATAAAAATATATATCTCATAATTATCCAGTCCAATGAAATGCCATAATACTAAAGTCTACTAGATTTATCTTACCGTCGCCATTTAGATGTTCTTTCTCACGAAGAATAAAAGCTGGATTCAAAGGTCGATTATACCAAAAAGCCACAATTGAAAAGTCTACTAGATTTACATGACAATCCGCGTTAAAGTCAGCCTTTTTTGAACATATAATTGATTCAGCTGAATAAACATTTTTTGTCCCAACTTGGAATTCATACGAAGAGCTCTGAGATGATATGGCTAGTTCTGCTGATGAACGAGTTTTAGCATGATGTTGACCAATTTCTAAAACAGAAGAATCAAAATTATATAAATATACACCATCACTACCCGCGGTAGTTTTTGAGAAAAATTGTTCAGAAGAATTAACTTCTAATGTAATTTCTGATATAGGGAAACTTTGTCCAAATAAAGTAATTGGCTCACCTTTTTTTACCTCAATTTTATCACCAGATATTGTGGGCGCTACAAATATCTGATCAATCTTTGCAAGCACACCCTTACTAACAGAAACTGGAAAAGTAAATAATGATGAACGGACACCGTTTGAGTCTTCACTATATAATGAAAAGATATAAGTACCAGCAGATAAACCTTTAATCAGAACCTGAAAGTGAGCAGACTCATCTGAGACAGTTGTTGCAACCAGCTGTGCGTCCTTCAATATAGTAACCTGACTTTTTGGATAGGCTCTTCCTGAAAGTACAATTTGTGCTCCCTTGCTAACAGAATTATTTCCTCCGCCTCCGCCTCCAGAAGTAGAGGGAGGTGTATAAACACAAGAGGATGTATTATAAGTACAAGAAGCAGTACATGAAAGTACCCCAGAAGTAAAACCTTTAGAAAAACAAGTAGCTCCAGCTAATGCCAAAGCATCACAATCCTCACCATCTTCAATAATTCCATCGCCACACCCTGGAACAATAGCTTCGATTTGAACCTCAGCCTCTCCAGAACCTTGTGAATTAACAACGTGTGTGACTGAAAAAGTTAACAGAAATAGGCAGGATATAATTATAGTGTGAGACACCCTCATCGCACATTAAGTCTTTAGTTTGCTTTTAGAAATAATCCAGGCATTATATCTTCTTAAGGCAAACAAAACCATAACCAATCCAACAAATGCTATTGTCAGTAACTGCCATGGAATAAATAAAAATCTAAAACTATCAGAGGCGGTTTGATTCGTTGCCCCATACATAACAGATAATTCAACCTTATATAATCCAAAATGAAAATCACTAAACTGTGATTTCGCTGTAGCAAAAAAATTATTGGGTGTAGAAGTTGCGCCACTTACATCATTCCACATTACTTGAAATTTTCTGGCACTATTTGGTAAAACACTACCTTCATTAGTATTTGCTGGCAAGGTAGCTGTTATGCCGCCGAATGTATTCTTAACTAAAATATCACCTAGTGGAACCACCCTATCTCCTCCACTATTGGCAAAACGGTAAGCAAAAGTAATCGGTAAAGTAGTTTGAAACTTTCCGCTGTCACTTATACTAAATTCAGAAATACCAGCCTGTTCTTCGATATCACCAGAGACACGCAATAAAATTAAAACTCCAATCTTTCCACCAATTGATACTTCTCCAGCCGATTGAGTTCCTGGGTCTTGTTCACCTAAAAAGATAGCTGCGAAATAGCCTCCCGGTTCAGCATTAGCAGGAATAGTTATTGTATAAGGAATTTTTACTGTCTCACCATTTGCTACTGAAACAGTTGGTTGGGTTTGTAGCCATGTGGCCAAACCATCTTTAGAACCAATAAACTTTGGAGATCCAGTATCGCCACTCGGTTCAAAATTTTCAAATGAAGAGAAATAAGTTTTTGTCTCAATTTGCTCATTTAGAACTTCTATTTCGCCACGAAGGGTCTGTCCAGGATCACCAGTAACTTCAACTTTTACCGGTGAAATAGTAAGGGCTGATACTGAACCAACGTCAAAGAAGAAACATAATAATAAAATTGGTAGAAAAGCTATGTTCTTTATTGATTTCATTTCTGGAAATAATACCCTAAATCTGCTATATCGCAAATTTATTACCTTAGAAGTTAGCGGTAGCTACATAAGTAACAGCGCCTGTATAGATACCAGCTTCTGTACTAGCGGTTATATTTGCTATATAACGTGCAGAATATGTAGTGTTTGTTGTTGCTCCTGAAGCTGAGGCAATAGCATCTGGAAAGGCCCCCGTATCAAACGCAAATCCAGCGGCTGCGTAAGGAGCAGTTACAGAACCACTACCACCAGCGGCTGTCAGTCTAAGACCAAACTGCTCAGTACCAACACTTGAGACAGTGTTGGCAGCACCAATGGCGGTGATGGTATTTGCTCCATAAGTAAGTGTAGTTCCTCCTACTGTCATAGTGTAACCGTTGGCAGCATTTGTTCCCACAATAATATTGTGAGCTTCAACTTCAGAGGTGTCACCTGATGCTGTACCAGAAGCATAGCGAGCAGCTACAGCAGAAAGTGAACCAAAACTTATACTAGTATCTGAAATACTGAAAGTTAATGACTGAGGAACTGTTGCTGTAATATCAACTTGGTTACTAGTTAATATATTATTAGTAATATCTCCAGCATCACCGAAATCACCAGAAATAGCAAGTGTATATGAACCAGGAGTAGTTGGGTTTATGGAATTTGTACCATCGTAGGTAATGATAATTTTATCGTTTGGCGCAATAGCAGCAGCTCCAACACCATCAGACGGTGCAGTCAAAGTCAAAATACGATTTTGGGTACCTGAAAATACCGCCCCCCAAGCAGTAGCACTTGGCGCTGCTGCTAGAGTTTCTGTAGTTTCAAGTCCGGTTGTGGCTCCGTGAGTGAAAGTTACTGTACCGATAGTTTTACTAGTGAAGTTGTAATCTGAGGGAAAAGTAATGATTATCGTATCGGTATTATTATTTGCTCCAGTTGGTGATGTAAATTTGATCGTGTGCGTTGAGGTTGCACTAACAGTTTGAGACGACATTGTATCGGAAGCATTGGTAATAGAAGCCGCTTGAGCAAATGGTGCTGGAAATAAATACAATATACTTATTGCAATAGTGAGTATAAAACTCAAAATCTTAGATACGGCATTTTGAGAGATTTGGGATAATAATGAATTCATAATAATAAGTTAATAACTAAATACAATTTTCAAATCTAAAACGAGATAATGCACAGAAAAATAATCAGGCGTACTCCCCTACAGTATAACCTTAAAGCTAAGTCATAAATATAACCACCTGTTAAGAACTAGACTTTATTATCCAACCCATATTTGTTTCATATTATAAAGATAGAGTGTTAAAATGTATAAAATATTGTTATGAAGAAATTTCAGCTCATATCTACTGCCAACAAGGTTTTTAGTGTTTTACTACTTATTGGTATTTCGATTTCTATAATCGGGATAGTGATGGCAGCTGCTCCAAACCCAGGACACAATTTTACCTCTATTGGCGGTGGAGCGGTTCAAGGTGACATTATATACGGATCAGCTGCCGATACTCTATCGGCTTTAGCTAAGGACACAAATGCTACCAGATATCTTTCTAATACTGGCGCCAGCAATAACCCAGCATGGGCACAGATAAACCTAACAAACGGAGTGACGGGTATTTTACCTAATGCCAATGGTGGTACAGGAAGTGCTTTTATAGCTTTTAGTGGTCCTGCCACCAATCTAAAAACCTTCACCCTACCAAATGCCACCTCAACCATTCTGACTGATAATGCTGACGTCACCGTTGCTCAAGGTGGTACCGGTCTTTCTACTCTTACTGCAAACAATTTATTGGTTGGTGCCGGTACGGGTAATGTGACTTTTATTGCCCCTAGTACTGATGGAAATATTCTTCAATCCAATGGTACCACTTGGGTAAGTACTACTGGTGGAGTGCTTTTAAATAGACGGACCCTAACATCTGGTACCACCTACACCCCAACTAGTGGTACTAAAGAAATATTAATCAGAATGTGGGGTGGTGGAGGTGGTGGTGGAGGAAGTCAAAACGCTGCCGGTGGGGCTGGTGGAGGGGGCGGAGCTGGTGGTTATGCTGAGTATTATCTTACAGGTGTTACCGGCACTTATACTTATGCTATTGGTGCAGCCGGTGCCGGCAACTCTGGTGCAGCTGGAGGTGCCGGTGGAGCAACCACTTTCAATACCGGTGTAGTCACTATTACTGCTAATGGTGGTAGTGGCGGAGCCTACACCGCTAGTTCAGCTGCTATTAAATTTATGCTCGGTGGAGCTGGAGGAGTTATTTCCACCAACGGTCACGTCAATGGGGCTGGGGCTCCGGGTGGTAATGGTATGACCAGTACCGTTACCACTGTCGTAGTAGGCGGACAAGGAGGGTCTACTAGCCTAGGTGGTGGTGGTGCTTCAAGAACAACTGCCGGTAACGGTAACGCTGCTATAGCCAATACTGGTTCTGGCGGCGGCGGTTCAGCTTCAACGGGGGCTGTTGCTCGCACGGGTGGAGCTGGTGCAGCTGGAATAATTATCATCACTGAATTTAGATAATATTATGCAAAAAAATAATCTTATTTATTTTTTTCGTATTTCAATCCTCACTATAGTGATTAGCTTTTTTTTCGCTACCAATTATTTTCTACCTGTGGCTAAAGGACAACTAATTTTAGATGATCAAACAATCAACAAATTATCTACATCAACCGACCCAGCTCAACTACTAGACACTTCGGTTTTTAAGACCGAAGACCAGCCAATTGTGTTAGTAAAACCGACTTTTAATGACAGCTCCACCAATATCGCCTTTTACATGAAATGTCCAAGTGAAGCTTGTCCAAATAATGGAACTTTGGAATCCCCTGTTTATATCTTTAGTGCTGAAAATTTGGGTCATGGGACTTTGCCCTTTTCTGATTATTGGGCACCACCAATTGCCAGTGACTATGTAGCAGTAGAATATAAAAATGATGAGCAACAATTCTCTTGTTCAGGAATTAGCTTAGATAACTGCTTGAGCGATTCGCATTTTATTAGCGTCTTTTACTTTTCTTTAGTAGAGAACAGCACGATAATAACTTCTGAAATGTTAGATGAGAAGAAAGCTCTTAATAAGCAACTTCAATCATCAAGCACAGACACATCAATTGTTAGTGATGCCTTGCTTCAACTTTCGATCAGCTTCTCTTCAACCTCTATCAGTTCAAATTTGGATAACGGATTAATTGTTACAGCGACACTTGATGGTGTTGCCAGCATCGCAACCTCGTCAATTTCTGCTACCGATACACCAACTTCAACCGAAACAAACATGAGCACCACTACCGAAACCAATGAGGGCTCGACTGTTGGTTCGTTTCTCATGAATATTGTTGATAGCATAATTGATATATTTACTCCCGAAGAAACAGCTGTAACCGAGCCTGCCACTGAGGAACCAACTCGGTCTGAAACCGAGCAATCTGAACCTATACAATCTGAAACTGCCCTCCCTGAATCAACCACACCTGAACCTTCTCCCGAACTACCAACAGTCGAAACTCCGACCAGTGAATCAACTCAAGAAAATGAGGTACAATCATCCATATCTGCAGAAGAGATCATAAACAATGAAATCATCACTACTGAATTTTAGAAAAAAAAGTAAAATAGCAATATTTTTTGCATTGGTATTTTTTTGTGGATTTTGGTTTGTGAACAATGTTGAAGCTGGGAGTCTATCTTGTTCTATTACCACTAGTGCTGCTTGCACCCAAACAAAAATTTACCGTATGTCAGGCACCACAAATGCTCATGCTGAATTACCTAGTCAAGCTAATGTAAACTATGACGCAAATGTGGTTTGTTGCACCAACGTAATTGGTCTTAGTAATACATGTGCTGGCACAAACGCCATTGCTTTAAAATTATCTAGCACTACCAACGCTCATGCTGAACAAAACAGTCAGAGTAACTACAGTGGTGACAATGCCTGTATTTCAGTACCAACTGGTGGTAGCGTAAGTATTGGTTATCAAGCTTCAAACTGCACAGGATACGATACTACCCTTGGCTCTATGGAATCTGTTACGAATTCACATATTGGCGATAGCAGTGCTTACACTACAAAAATTTGTGGCACGGCTTCTGGAGTACCACAGACATTAGTTTTTAGTATTTCTGACAACACCATTGGCTTTGGTTCTTTAACTGCTGTTCAAGCAAGATATGCTACAGGCGACGCCCTTGGTTCTAGCGCCGACAGTGCCGATGCTCACACCATTTCAATTGCCACTAACGCTTCAAGCGGATACTCAATGACTATCAGCGGATCAACACTCACTTGTAGTTCTTGTGGTGGAGCAACCATTACAGCCATAGGTGGCACAGCAGTTGCTTCGAGTGTTGGAACCGAACAATTTGGTGCTAGGCTTGCAGTAAACTCCGGCACTGGCTCTGTAATTTCACCATACAACGGCGCCAACTGGGCACTAGATACAGGGGCTTTCCCAGATTCAATAACTACTGGTAGCGGTGATTCCGTCACAACAATTTTTGGAGCCAGATATATTGCCAACACCAATGCCATAACCGACGTAGGAAGTTACAGTGCAGTAATTACTTACACAGTAACTGCAACTTTTTAAAAAATTATAAATCTACGTATTTCTCAAATTCCTCCACTGCCTCCTTTACAATCTCACTCTCTTCTTTATCAATTAAAGATTTTTGTAATTTAACAAGCACTGTGTAAATTTCTTGTGGACTATACCCTTTTTCTCTTAGCTTTTCTGCTTCTTTAAGCACTTGATTGTCTAGCTCTGTACTTTTCTTAAGAGCCAAATCAAACATCTTTGTAAACGGGTGTGCCATACTATTATTTACACACTGCCTTTAGATTCCCAAAGGCTGATTGCCAAATATCTTCCACTTTCCAACCAGCAGTTTCTAGAAGAGATATAAATTCCTCCTGGCGATAAAGACAGATCGGCGCTTGAATTTGAAAAATATCCGCCTCGGCTGATTCTAATTTCATAAAACGCTCTGATAAAGGTAGATTTTTTCCAACATAATTCTCCCCCACTGCCGAATCCATACCCGTCACCGATATAAATAATTTATCTTGTACTGCCGTTCGTAAAAACTTTAAGGTTTCAAAAGCCTTATTGTAAGGCAAATAATGTAAAGTCCTCTGCATCGAGGCATCAGCAAATTTTTTATCATCGAGTACATTTGGTAAATCACTAATGTCAGCTGAAATAAATTTCAAAACTTCTTCCGACCAATTTCCCTTAGACCGATACCGAGCAAACTCTTCCGAAAAATCATACACATCAATCGCCAGAACCAAAGCGCCCACCTCAACCATTCTAACCGATTGCCCACCAGCCCCTGACCCAAGATCTAAAACTTTTGGCTTATCCTTACCACGCAAATGCTCCAGCATTCTTTTATCAAGATCATCAGTACGCTTAATCGCTACATCTACTCCAAAGCCACTGTAGCTTTTGTAAGGTTCGCTAGAAACAGAAAATTTCATATTAAGTAATTATCCAAGCTTCGCCATCTTTCTTGCCCAAGCTCCATATTTTTCGGCCATTACTTCAAAACTAATTTTATTGCTTGCTACAACTTTTTTACCGTGAACCATTTTTATTTCAGCTTGTAGGTTTACTGGCTTAGTATACTTTTTCACTGTCTCCATTTTTTGCAATTTACTTTTGGCTTGTTTAATAACTTTATCGGCTGGCAACATTATTTGCTTAACCAAAGCCGAACTAGACAATTTTTTACCAGTAACCAGTTTTACACAATCCCTGAAGTTCCTACTGGCTCCCAATTGCCACACTTTTTTCATCTCCTTACCCACCTGCGGATTATCAACAATATAACCATGTTTTTTATAAAAATATTCTCGCCATTGATTTAAAGCAATTTCCGCCAAACCATATCCGTGATATGAACAAGAACTTTCCCAAGCATAAATATGTGGAACATTTAGAGCAGATAAGGAGTCTTCAGACATATCGTAATATTTCTGGTAGTTTCTTTTGGCAATTTCAATTATTTGCTCAGTCGAAGGATTTTGCAATTCATAAACTTCCCGCTCAAAAGTAGCTATAAAAATAATTGACAAAATCCTGGCTGGTTTCAAAACATTCAATTTTTCAACTTTTTTCTTAAATAATTCAAACGGATAATACTCACCGTTTGAATTTTCGGCATAACGCATCTTCCACTCAATACTAGAAAACAAAGTATCAATAAACATACTTTGGGTCTCAGCCCAAGCCGCCGTCATAGGTGCATATTCGTGATTAAGACAAACATCTTTTTGTTCACAATTTAAAAAGTGCGCAGCGTGTCCGCCTTCATGAAACAAGGTATTGTACCCAATAACACCAGAACCAACCTGCCCCGCCACTACCGTACAGGTAAAATTTGCCGAACCAGACCTCCTTTTACCTTTATCAAAATGCACCAAATCAGGCCAGTGACAAAAACCGTTATTATACTTTCCTTCTCTGTCCAGTAAATCTAGTTGTAATTTTCCTTGTTTAAAATCTATCCCTAAAGCGGAAAAAGATATTCCCCAACGTAAAATAGCTTGATCAAACTGAAAATAAGAATCTTCTTCTTTAGTAAAATCACCAGTCGTATAATACGAAAAATTCCATGGTTTACGTAAGCCTGTAACATCTTGTTCCATTTTACGTATTTCAGAAAACATTGATTTAGTTTTTTCAGTAATGTCTTCAAATAACGAAAATAACTCACCTTTTGTCATGCGGTCGATTTTTTGCAATTTATAGTCGTAGAAATCAGAAAAACCAAGCACCTGAGCAAATTCATTTCTTAACTTAACCAAAACTACATATTCTTCAATCAAATCCAAAGCCAATTTTTCACGGGCTTCAAAACACGCTTTTCTGATTTTTTCATCAGGATTTGTCTGAATCATTGCTCGCATTTTTAATTCTGACGCCAACACAAACCCTCCCGATACCGGATCAACATAGCCTGTAGTTCGACCAGAACGTTTTTTGGCAATTTCAGTTTCCAATGCATTAATTTTTTCCCGCAATGGTTTTGCTTCATTAGGCAATTGATATTGTTCAAAAAAACTAATCCAGTGTTGCAACCTTGCTTTCAATTTATCATTTGCGCTTTTATGTAAAACCTTAGCTTGGTCAAGGAGATTTTTGTCGCTTCTAAAATTATCTAAATTACTAAGAGCTTTATTTTTCTTGTCATCTACCGACCTGTCGCCCATATTTGAAAGCCAAAATAAGTCTTCATATTTTTTATGCAACTTTAGATAGCTGCGATTTAGTTCATCTAAAAAAATCTCTACTTTTGACATACAAAACTTGGCTACTGATAATTATAGATGTGAGTATAGCAAAATTCGGATCATTTCTAAAACTTGAACATAAATTGATTTAAGTATAATCTCTTTTAAGAAGATACTCAGGAGAAGATTATGAAAATTGCGACATTAGTTCTTATCATTAAAAATAACCATGTATTACTTGGTTATAAGAAAAAAGGAGAAATCGGACAACAAACCTTAAACGGACCTGGTGGAAAACAAGAGAGTGGTGAGTCACTGAAAGAATGCCTACTTAGAGAAACTCGCGAAGAAGTTGGCCTAACTTTAGATCCCAACAAATTAGAGAAAGTGGGAACCATTACTTTCTTTGACGCCGGCATAGCTGATTTTGAAGTACACATTTTTCGTACAGAACATTTCATCGGCATCCCCAAGGAAACCGATGACATGATTCCAGATTGGTACAATATCGATAATCTCCCTTTAGATAGAATGCTTGAATCAGATCGCGAGTGGTTTTCCAAAATGGCCAAAGGTGAAAAATTTAATGCTCATGTATATTATCTTAGTCGAGCAAAAGATTTTGACCGGATTGAATTTTTCGCTTTTTCTTAAAGCCCCAAGTCTTGGGGCTTTTCTATTACACAATCATCTGCATAAATTCTGACAGTGGTACTCTAGCTCCAGCCGCTAAGACATGACCATTACCACCAAGTATTTTTGCCAAATCCAAAGCTGAAAGATTTTGTCCTGCCTTGGAGCGAAAACTAAATTTCACTACATCTCCCTTAATGGTAAACATCACCGCTGTCTGATTATTTTTTTCTGACAAGATATTTCCACAAGCAGATTCGTGATTGGTAATATTGTAAGCGGGAAAAATATGTTCACCAATTTTCAAACTGATAGCGGGTATTTCCACCAACTTCATAATTTCTTTTTCAGCATAGATAGAAATTACCTTTCCCTGTTTTTTCACTTCATTTAAATCACCCTCCAAAATCTGCAAGATTTTATCTGGTTCATTTATAAATAACCAGAGATAATTATTTACATTCTTAGTATCTTCACCGAATTGTCCTTTCCATAAATCTGAATCCTCCACAAGTTTAATTATTTCTGGCAACTCCTCATCCGGAAAGAAATATTGCCAAGCAAGAGATGCCCCTGATTTTTCATTATCAAATAGATAGGTAAAATTTGTGTTTTCTTTAACCAACAAATCCAGAGAATCTTTTACCCCAACATGATGGTCAATAGTCATAACTTTAAATCCGCGACTCAAAATTTCTTGAACCCCAATTCCACAATCCACGGTATAAATATCTGTATCACTATCAATTATCGCCAAAACCTTTTCCAAATCATCCACTGAAGGATCATGTAATAAAGGAAAGAGTTTCGCCTCCGGAAACCGTCGCAACACCACCGCGGCCGCAGTGGTGCCGTCGATACAATCTTTGTGATAAATTACTACTACTTTTTGCATAGGTGAAGTATAACAGTGATTATTTACAACGACCAGATAGTAAAACAGCCTATATAAATAATATAGGCTGTTAAAATTTTACGAAACTTAGAATTCAGGCTCGTCCTGTTAACCCCTGACATATTTCTGAAGCAGAAAACGTGCGCGACCAAATTACCCTACCGTTGATAATTTTTTCTAAAACAACTTCGTCAAATCTATTCTTACCCAGACAATAATCATGGGCTTTTTTCATAGCATCTGATTTAGTACAAACCAAAGTACTAACCTCAATGCTTTCCCCTCTTGTTTGTGTAAAGCGATATTCGTACTCTTTTCGAGCATCAATAAATTTAGAAATTTTTTCAACAAACTCCAAAAGTGCTACTTGTGCCATCGCCACTAACCTAAATGCAATTTCCATTATATTCTCCTCTAAGAAATGGTGCGCACATCTAGCATAGCAAAACCGAAAATTTCGTCAATAAATAATAAACAGCTACCCTCGAATTACTTAGCGAGTTTTTTCTTTATAAATTTATATTAAAAGTATACAAAACACATTATAAATCACACCCTAAGCGCACCTCTGAATCCTCTAGAAGCATAATATGAAGAAGCGCCATTGTGATAAGTAAAAACATGGTCGTAACGACGATCACAAAAAATAGCTCCGCCTAACTGCCGAATATCTTCTGGAGTTTTAATCCAACTTGAAGTTTTGGTGTCAAACTGTCCCAATTTCTGCAACTTTCGATACTCCTCTTCAGTTAAAAGTTCAATTCCCATAGCCTCGGCCATATCAACAGCGCTATTTTCAGGCGCATGTTCTTTTCGTTCTTTTAAGGCTTTGCCATCATAACAAAGACTCCTTCTACCCTTCGGACTCTCCGCTACACAATCATAAAAAATATACTCATCGGCTTTTTTATCGTAAGTCACCACATCTGGCTCACCACCAGTTTTTTCCATTTCATTTAGTGACCATAATTTTTCTGGATTTGCCAATAGCTTAGCCTCGACTACAGTCCAAGTTACACCCTTGTGTCGATTAGTATTTTTCTCAAATCGCTTTTTTAATACATTTAATAACTCCTCTCGCTTATCTAGTGGCAATTGTTTTTTACTGGCTTTGAAGTTTTTCATATAAAATGCATTACATATTTAAATATGTAATAGTCAATTGCAAACAAGTTGCAAATGTTACCCATAACAGATACGGGATATTAGCGTACACGACCCAACGCAGATTGGGAGAAGCCTGCCAAACTGCACAAAGCGCCCAGACAAGAGTAATAAGAACGAGGATAATATCGAGTGAAGCCAGTAAATTATTTTTTAACCCAAACTGAATCGGTGTGAAGGCAAAATTAAATATAAGATTGAGTACAAATGGCAAAGCGACAGCCCGCGGGATTTGTTTGGTGAAGGCTTTATAAAACACCGTACTGAAAGAAACTGCGATAATTACATACAGCACCGACCACACTGGCCCAAAAATCCAAGCCGGTGGTGACCAAAAAGGTTTGATTAATGTTTGATACCAGAGATAGGAGTTCATAGGAATATCATACCATTCTATTTGCTATACTACTCACATGAATCTTCTAAACCGCTGGCACAATATGCTCAACATGCCAAAATATGATGAAAACTGGCATAGGCAAGATTTAGCCGACGAACTTGCTGAATACAGTGAAGCAAAAGGTTTCGTCGATATATGGAGCGAATTATCTGATGTAGCATATACCTACACCAGAGCCAACTGGTCGGGACATAAAAATATCACCTTCCCTCTTTCTAGAGCAAAACTCTATATTGGTATTTTATATATGTTGCCAAAATACACTTTGCGTTGGCGTTTTTTTCGCAAACTCGGACACTATTTTGATATAAATCTTCACATCTCTGAAGTGCGAAACCCACGTAAAGTGGCAAAGTTAAAAGTCATAGCTGAGAAATATAATCTTGATCCAGAGCAATTTCAGATTAAGGCAGAACAAGAATTAAGACGAAGTATCTTACTAAAATAGTACCGAGAAATTAAACATCCAATTCCCTCATGATACTTTGCAAATCGAGTGATTCGGTAACCATCTCGACCATACCATCGTTTCCAACCTTCCATTCTTCACGGGGACGGTCTACATACAGTTCCACACCATTTCCGTCGGGATCTCTTAAGTAGATCGCCTCACTTACTCCATGATCTGCCGAACCATCAAGCGGGTACTTTGCATCCATTAGATTCTTTAAAATTTTTGCCAATTCTAGCCGAGTAGGATACAGAAACGCTACGTGAAACATCCCGGTGTGACCTCTGGGTGCTGGAGCAGCACCTTTGCCGGCCCATGTGTTGAGACCAATATGATGATGGTATCCGCCAGTAGAAAGAAAAACAGCCGAGTCACCATAACGGGCTGATATTTCAAATCCTAAAAGGTCACGGTAAAAAGCGGTCGCACGATCCAGATCGGAAACAGTAAGGTGTATATGACCAACAGTTGTTTCTTTATGTACCATAATATTTTTTAGAAAATTAAAATCCTAGCGACTCCTTCACAAGAATAACTTTTACATTTCTTCCCATCATAGGGTTCTCTTTATGCATGATAAGTGTCTTAGTATTCATTGTATGCATTTTATAAGCGTTCATAGCTCGATCATCTTCAAGTGGTACCACGTACTCTTCGAGCCTACGAATAGCCTTCTCAAGGGTTGGAGTTATCTTTTGTGTGCCAACAACAAAAATAATATTTGGCGAAGTAAATACTAAATGCGGCAACTGACTTCCAGTATTTGAAGCAATCACCATCTCGCCTGTCTCCGAGAGTGCGTGGACACTGCCAAGATAATAATCGGAAAAAGCTGATTCACGTCGTAGAATAGATTGTTTTTCTGGATCTGACTCATCAAGAATATTGGCATGAAGATTGTTCCAGCCGTGAGTATTGGACTTAAGATAATCAATATAACCAATCTCTTGAAGAGTAGTAGAACCTCCGTTGTGTATCGAGGCACCTTTGGGAATAAGCTCCTTAATTCTCTCCAAGGCATCAGATTTATTTTCTACTACTTCAGGCTGAAAACCATTGGCAAGAAGTGCTTGCACCGTCTGATTGATTGATTCTTGTGATACGAGGGTATTAAATGTTGATGTCATAATATTTATATTATTGCCGATAATTTTAAGGTAAATTGGTTGTTAATTTTTTAAGCAGTGTTGTCATAAATTCCGCATTCACTACATAAAATACTTCCTGTCCTTGACGTGTACTTTCCACCAAATTTACCGATTTAAGTACTTTTAAATGCTGCGAAACGGCGGGTTGTGACAGATCAGAAAGTTTTGCTATTTCGCCAACCGTACGAGGTTTTCTCATAATTGTCTGAAGGATAGTAAAGCGGTTTTCATTACCAAGCCCCTTCCCCAGCATGGCCATTTGTTTGCATAATTCAGACATATCTATATATTATCATATATGCATATATGTATGCAAGTTAAACGGATTTGGTTACAGGAATTTACTTTTTAATTTATCACCGAAATGTGACTGCTCCACTATCAAACTTAAGGTCAAATATAAGCTCACCACGACTAGTGAAATGATGCATATTTGTATCCATCAACAATTTCAAGAACTCCGCTTCTTGTGAATTCTCACAGTACATTTCGGTCGAAAATATATCGCTGAAAGTTAAGGAGTTTTCTGAAGTCTGATAAGTCCCTCCGGCAGAATTGCAGTCGGTTGTCACTGAGAAAGTATTGTCATCTTCGAAAGTCAACGTGAAAACACCATCCTTAGCAGGTAGAATTTCTCGACCATCATTATACAAAGCACTTTGCCATGCCCAAGTCTTCATTCCTAGCGTCATACTTGGTGGATTGGCCTCACCCGGAAAATCAGCTTCAACAACTCCCCACTGCCTAGTATCAATATCCAGTTTCAGATAAATACTTTTACCAATAGATGGCGGTGTA
>JAGOSI010000048.1 GCA_018062385.1 Minisyncoccota bacterium | reverse complement strand
ATATTATAATGAATTAGATAAAGGTTATCATTTTAAGTTATATAATTCATGGAAGGATTTAAACCTGCCGTAGAAAAAGATGTTGATAGTGAAGTGTCAGAATCTCAATTAGAAGAACGTGAGAGAGAATTGAATGGAGAAATTTCAGAAAGTATCGATGAAATAACTAAAACTACAGAAGAAGTTGAGGGGCTGTTGGAAGATGAAGAGCTCTCACCGACTCTAAAAGAGATGGCTTTAGATAAAATTAATGATATTGGTAGAAAAGTGTCAGATAGATTTGCAAACCACATGTTAGGGTCAGCATTGGCAGGGTCGATGTTGTTGGTTAACCATCAGCTTTTGATGAAACATGGTGAAACTTTTATAGAAGAGGGATCTATACTTGGCGATGCAAATCCAGTAGCTTTAGCTGCTGTCGGTCTTTATGCAGCAATCAAGTCTCTGCAGTTTGTAGTTGCTAAATTAGAGGAAAGAAATGTAGAAAAGAACTTAGATAGAGGGACTATTGATGATGCAACCGAAGCGGGTAGTTTTATAGGTAACGCAATAAAAGAGGGATATATTGATGAATCTCAAGATAATTATGATCTCAAACATCTTTTGTGGCAGGAAGGGCATACGGTTTATGATGAAGTAGGTTTGCCTTTTGATCACAGACGAACAGACCCTGATGATATACAAAGACGGGTGGAGATTGCTAATAAGAGAACCGCTAGTGAAATGAGTAAGTATCTAAGGGCCAGAGTAAGTAAAAGATCAGCTTAAATATATTTTATGACAACTATTACAAAAGAAGAATTGTTGAAAAAAATGAATGAGATTGAGAAAACTCATTCATTAAAAGAGCGTGTAGAGATGATGGAGGAAATAAAAAAGATGCTTAATGATACTAATCAAGAACTTAAAGCTTTATATGCTGAAATAAAAGCAAAGATGGAGAAGGGTAATTAAGTTGTGCAAAACCCCCGCAAACCTAAAGGTTTGCGGGGGTTTTCTAATTGTGTTTACTAAGTAATCAACTCAAAATCAATTTGTCTAGCGTCTTTGTCGGCACCAGTAAGCTTTACGGTCACTGCGTCACCGAGCTGATAGGTCTTGCCGGTCTTTTGGCCCTTAATTCGATACTTGCTGGCTTCGTGTTCGAAGAAATCACTCTTGATGGTGGCGAGTCGTACCATACCATCCGCGAGAGTGGTGGATTCTTGTACATAAATTCCCCAGTCGGTCACACCAGTAATAACACCAGAAAAAGTCTCTCCAATTCTATTCATTAAGAATTCTACTTGTTTGAATTTGATTGAGTCACGTTCGGCCGATACTGCTTCAATCTCACGTTGTGAGGATTTGATGGACATTTGTTCGTATTTAGCGAGTTCTTTTGGACCGATGACAGAATTATCTAAGTGACGTCGAAGCAAGCGGTGAACCATAAGGTCGGGATAGCGACGAATCGGGGAAGTGAAGTGGGTATAGAACTTGAAAGCCAAACCAAAGTGTCCGATGTTTTTGGTTGAATAGATGGCTTTGGCCATAGAGCGAATGGTGGCGGTCTTGATGAGATTTTCTTCTGGCTTACCGACAATTTCTTTTAAGAGTTTATTTATAGCTGTAGCTTTTACTGTACCTTTATGAACTTCAAATTCGTAACCAATCGCGCGAAGGAAAGTACCAAGCTCTTCTAGTTTGTCGGGATTGGGTGTATCGTGAATACGATAGACGAAAGCGAGGTCGCGCCCTTTGTCTTTGGCTAGGTCATAGATATGGGTCGCGACCTCGCGGTTAGCGAGAAGCATAAAGTCTTCCACCATGAGCATGGTTTCGGTGCGAACTTTGGCAAAGACACGAATCGGTGCGCCACGTTCATCGAGTTCAAATTTCACTTCAGGTTGCTCAAAGGCAATGGCACCGCTAGCATAGCGTTTTTGGCGTAATTTACGCCCTAGGTCCATTAATATCTGTAGTTCCTTAAGATAGGGTCCGTCTTCTTGATCTAGGACATTTTGAGCTTCTTCGTAGCTGAAACGTTTATTGGAATGAATTATAGATTGGCCGTACCAAGCGTTTTTAATTTCTGCTTCGGGTGTCATCTCAAAAACACCTGAAAAGGCTAGACGGTCTTCGTTGGGGCGAAGGGAACAGAGGTCGTTCGAAAGTACCTCAGGAAGCATTGGGATCACGCGGTCTACCAAATAAACAGAGGTAGCACGGTCTTTGGCTTCGGTGTCAATATCATCATTTTCTCGAACGTAATGAGATACGTCAGCAATATGAATTCCAACTTCAATGTTACCGTTTTCGAGAATTTGGCAGGAGAGCGCATCATCAAAGTCTTTAGCATCTAACGGGTCAATAGTCATCGTGATGAGATGTCTAAGGTCGCGACGTTTTGGGTCGAGCAATGCGTCAGCAAAGATCTGGTCTTTTTCGTTATGAAGTTTTTGGGCAGCTTGACTGACGCTCTCGGGGAAATTTTTTGAAAAGCCTCCGCTGCGAATGATGGCTTGCATTTCTGTTTCGTGGTCGCCAGCTCGGCCGAGAGTCTCGGTGATTTTTGCTACCGGATCAAGGAGGGATTGTGTCCATTTAATAATTTCTACCACCACCTTCATACCTAAATCATTACTAGTAGCTTCAGATAGAATTGGGCGGATATGAATTCGACCATTGTCAGGCTGGAGGTATTTAAGATTTTTACCGTCAACAATTTTTTCTTTAACATTACCAATAAGTTCTCGATAGGCGGGTTTGATTACTTCTAATACCTCACCCTCGCGTCTTTTGCCAGGAACTTTGTTTTTTAGTTTTACCTTAACAATATCGCCATCTAAAGCAAAACCTAAGGCTTGTCTTTCAATAACAATATCTTCAGTTAAATCAGGGTGGTTGAGAAAACCGGTACCTTTACCGCGGACCATAATTGGCCCTTCATATATTTCTGGATTATGCATAAAAGGCAGTATAACATTGACTGGACGAATTAACACTGGTTAAAAACCCCATATTTGTGCTTCGACTATTGACCAAATCGCTACCATCTGATACTCTAGCGCCACTTATGTTAATGATGCGTTTACAAAGAGTTGGTCGCAAAAATGACCCTTCATACCGTATTTTGGTTGTAGATAAGAGAACTGGTCCTAAGAGCAATAAGCACGTGGATCACCTAGGTTCATATAACCCAAAATTAGGTCAAGTTTTAATCAATAAAGAGCGAGCCAAGGAATGGTTGAGTAAAGGTGTACAAGCCTCAGGGACTGTTCACAATATTTTGGTGTCACAAAAAGTAATTGACGCTAAGAAAATAAACGTATTACCAAAGAAATCTCCAATCATCGATGAGGCAAAATTAAAGGCGGAAGCAGAAGCTAAGGCCAAAGCCGAGGCAGATGCAAAAGCTAAATTAGAAGCTGAAGCGAAGGCAAAAGAAGAAGCCGAAGCAGAGCCTGTTGCGACTCCAGAAATTGAAGCTACTCCAGCTTAAGTAAAAACACCGGATTCAGTCCGGTGTTTTTATATACACGGTATTGTATTGACGCTCGGGTCAGGTTTTCGTATTATTATTTGAGCAACGTCAAGTAATTGACGCATGCTTACCAGAATAGCTAAGAATATTGATTTTATGGATACGCACGAAGATAAGCAGTTTCTAGAGGCGCTTGTAAAGGCGCTTGTCGACCATCCTGAGAGTGTAAATATAAACCGCACCGTTGATGAGATGGGTGTACTTTTAACTCTCGATGTCCATGCTGAAGATATGGGTAAGATTATTGGTCGCTCTGGCAACACTGCCAAGGCTATCCGCACTCTCTTGCGTGTAGTCGGAATGAAGCACGATGCAAGAGTTAATCTCAAGATTAATGAACCAGAAGGTGGAAGAGGAATGAATCAGGAAATGTCTGAAGCGATGCGTGAAGACAATCCCACTTCTGAGCCAAAGTCTTTGGATCAAGCGATTGAGGACTTGAAGATATAAAACAAACAAATAAACAAAAACACCACTTGATAAAACACGTGGTGTTTTTCTTTTCGATTATTAAAATGCTACAATTCAAAGATGGAAATGATAAGTGTAATTACTGTAGGTTTATCGTTAGTTGTCACAGGTTTGGGTTTAACTGCACAGGTAAGAAAGAATAAGGAAAGAAAAAGTGTCGAGGGATTATCTTTCTTTTATTTTTTCGTCCTTACTATCTCTTACTCGTTTTGGGTATTGTACGGAATTATGTTAAAAGATTGGGTGTTGATTATCCCTATGACAATTGGAGCCTTAATGTCATTGGTTGTGGTTTTTCAATTCTTTTTATATAGAAAAGTTGAAATAAATAATTCTTAGTTCTCAATATGCACTTCCATATCATCACTATTTTCCCAGAAATATGCCAAGCGTACACCGACGCCAGTATTTTGGGGCGGGCGCAGAAAAGTGAGAAGGGAAAAGGGGTAAAAGTGAAAGGAAAAAAGATATCGATTTCATACTACAATCCACGGGATTTTTCTAAAGATAAAAATAAGAAGGTGGACGAACGACCTTATGGCGGTGGTCCAGGAATGGTGGGTGTTTGGCAGAAAAAGAAATACATTTTCAGAGACATGACACTAGGGATCCCTTATGTCCAGAAAATAGAAATATCTATCAATTAGTCTTAAATGGTGATGTTATATATCCATATAAAATTAATCCTGTTCGCGAGAAAATCATATTGTAATTAAAATCATTTTGATTCTTCGATTTAAACCCTGCACTTTTAAGTGTGGGGTTTTTATATTAAACTGACACAATTAATATGAATTCATTAGAATTAAAAAACTTAATACGCATCTGTTTTGATAATTTTCAAACCAAA
>JAGOSI010000047.1 GCA_018062385.1 Minisyncoccota bacterium | reverse complement strand
CTGAAGCGTTTGGTCACTGAAAAGCCAAACGATGCAAGAGCCCATGTATTTTTTGGTAGTTTCTACCGTGCGATCGGTAATTTGGATGAAGCGGCAAAACAAATGCAGATAGCCCGTGATCTGTCTCCAAAGAAACAATCAATCATTGCTCAGCAGGGAATCGTGGCTTATAGTCAAGGCAATAATGAACTAGCTAGGGATTTCTTCAAGGAAGCCTTCCTGCTTGATGAACGTAATCTAGAGGCTCGTGAATACTACGCCGCTATGTTGTTTACTAACGGTGAGAGTGAAACTGCTAAAGCTTTAGCTAGTGACGAGACCATCATGAATCGCTTTGCTATGAATGATTTTTTAGTTGGTGCTGCCAACACTGCCGGAGACA
The DNA here is from genome assembly GCA_018062385.1 of Minisyncoccota bacterium. Classification (GTDB taxonomy): domain Bacteria; phylum Patescibacteriota; class Minisyncoccia; order Phycocordibacterales; family UBA918; genus OLB19. The sequence goes on along the minus strand of JAGOSI010000047.1, from coordinate 4,467 downwards.
ATGAATTTTTAGCAAAATTATATGAAGCCCGAGTTGTACAACAGCCAGATGTTGAGCAAAATTGGGTATCATTAGCTTTCTTGTATTATCAGATGGGTGATAAAGATAAAGCCGTGGATGCATTGAGTAGAAGTGCTGAAGCCAAACCAAGTTTCGCCAAGATGGCTGGTTGTTTCTCTGAAAATATAAAGGCTGGTCGTGCGCCAGAGACTGGTTGTAAGGTTGAGCCAAGCGCACCCGTAAAACAACCTAGACAATAATCTATGACTTTTATCGTACGTGAACGGGTACCGATGTATCAGTACACTACTTTGAAAGTTGGTGGCGTAGCCAAATATTTTGCTGAGGTTAAAACACTGGAGGATTTAGAAAAGGCAGGGCAGTTTGCGAAGCAAACTGCCCTGCCTTTTCTGGTGATTGGGGGTGGATCTAATCTGCTGGTTTCTGATCAAGGTTACGAAGGTGTGGTTATTTATAACCAATTAAAGGGAAGAGAATTTATAAATAATAGTGACGGCAGTACTACTTTGGTTTGTCAGGCTGGTGAAATATTGGATGAGGTGGTGGCTGATTGTGTAGATCGTGGTTTGTGGGGTTTGGAAAATCTCTCTTCTATTCCAGGTACCGTGGGTGCTACTCCGGTGCAAAATGTTGGTGCTTATGGAGTGGAAGTGGCGGATGTGATTGTTGGTGTGGAGACTTATGATGTTGAAAATAATTCTAAAAAATTCTTGAGTAAGAGTGAGTGTAAATTTAGTTATCGTGATTCTTTTTTTAAAACAGTCGAAGGTAAAAAATATATTATCACTGCAGTACATTTTCGTTTGGAAAATAAATTAGATCCAAAAATTAATTATGCTGACTTATTAAAATATTTTGGGACTCGCACTCCATCACAAAATGAAATAAGAAATGCCATTATTGAGATCAGAGCGAAAAAGTTTCCTAACTGGCGAGAGATTGGCACAGCTGGATCTTTCTTTAAAAATCCAATTATTACAAAAAAGGAAGCCAAACTTTTACTTGTTCGTTTTCCCGAACTTCCGACTTATGAAACAGAGAATGGTCAAATAAAGGTTTCTCTTGGCTATATTTTAGATAAGATTTGTAATTTAAAGGGCTATCGTGAAGGTGATATTGGACTTTATACCGAACAAGCTTTGGTGTTGGTAAATTATGGAGAACAAAATTCTGATGAGATAAAAAAGTTTGTAGAAAAAATTATAGAAAAAGTTTTTACAGAAACTAAAATTAAAATCACTCCTGAAGTTTGTTTTGTGAAATAAAAATATTAAAAAATAAATTAGTACGAAAAATTTTTTTTATAAAAAAATTTTTCGTACTAATTTCTTATCCACAAATTTTTTTTATAAAAGTGATTGTGTAAATATTTTTTACACGTGATAATAGTGATAAGCAAAAACTTTCTCATCTGAATTGTTCTTTGAAAAAGAGAAGGTCTTGCGGTCGAATTTTATTCACTAAATACTCTCATCACAATATGCCAACAGCAAAGAAGACAGTAGCGAAGAAGACCGCAAAGAAGGTGGTCAAGAAAGCCGCTCCAAAGAAGACTGTGAAAAAAACAGTAGCGAAGAAGACGGTGGCAAAGAAGACAGTAAAGAAGACTGTGAAGAAGGTGGTCAAGAAAGCCGCTCCAAAAAAAGCTGCTAAGAAGACAACCAAGAAGACTGCAAAAAAGTAATTGACAAAGATGGTGCTTACCATCTTTCGATAAAACTAATAGCATAAAACTGCCTCTCGGGGCAGTTTTATGTTTTTGTATTTATTAACAAGACCGTATATACTAAACCCCATTATGTCATTTTTAGATAGATTTTTTGGTCCTTCGTACGAGAAGGAACTTAAGGCAATTACGCCTACGGTTGAGGAAATTAATGGTAAGGAATCGACTTATTCCGAATTGAGTAATGAGGCCTTGGCAGAAAAAACTAATGAACTAAAAAACTTAGTGGCAAACGGCGCTAGTCTAGATGATGTTTTAGTTGATGCTTTTGCTTTGGTGCGAGAGTCATCTAAGCGTACTTTAAATATTAGACACTATGATGTGCAAATGATTGGTGGAATTATTTTGCATCGCGGAAAAATTACCGAGATGCGTACCGGCGAAGGAAAAACTCTAGTAGGAACACTACCGGGCTATTTAAATGCTCTTACTGGTAAGGGTGTGCATGTGGTAACTGTAAATGATTACCTCTCTCGTCGCGATGCGGTATGGATGGGACAGATTTACTCACTCCTCGGTCTTTCTGTCGGTGTAATCAATCACGACGCTTCTTATTTATATGACCCCAACCATCAAGATAAAGACGAGGTTCGTGATGAGGTTGGAGCTTATAAAGTCATTTACGAATTTCTTAGACCATGTACCCGCAAAGAAGCCTATGAGGCAGATATTACTTATGGAACCAACAGTGAGTTCGGTTTTGATTTCCTGCGTGACAACATTGAGTATGAAGCTAGTAATTTAAGACAACGTGGCCATACCTTTGCTATTGTGGATGAAATTGACTCTATCCTTATTGATGAGGCTCGTACACCTCTCATTATTTCGGCACCTTCCAACGAATCAGAAAATCTATACACTCAATTTGCTGACATCGCCCGCCACCTTAAAGTTGATGAGCACTATACTGTAGATGAAAAAATGAAGAGTATAGCTTTAAATGATGCTGGTATTGAGTTGGCAGAAAAGTTGCTTGGTGTTGAAAATATTTATACTGAGAAGGGTATTAAATATGTTCATCATTTAGAAACAGCTGTACGTGCCAAAGCGATTTTTACTAGAGACAAGGAGTATGTTGTTAGAGACAATGAGGTAATGATTGTTGATGAATTTACTGGTCGCTTGCAACCAGGGCGTCGCTGGTCGGAAGGTCTCCATCAGGCTATTGAGGCTAAAGAAGGGGTACCAATTCAGCGTGAATCAAAAACCTTTGCTTCAGTAACCTATCAAAATTATTTCCGTATGTACGAAAAATTGGCTGGTATGACAGGTACGGCTCTTACGTCCCAGGAAGAGTTCTTTACTGTTTATAATCTAGAAGTGGTACCAGTGCCAACTAATCGCACTATTGCTCGAATTGATCATAATGATTTAATTTTCCAAACTGAAAAAGGTAAATTCAGTGCCATTATCAATAAGGTTAAAGAAGTGCATGCTAAGGGTCAGCCTATTCTTATCGGTACTGCTTCTATAGAATCAAATGAACGTCTGTCTATTGCTTTGGCTGAGGCGGGTGTAAAACACCAAATCTTGAATGCTAAAAATCACGAACGAGAAGGTGAAATCATTGCTGAGGCAGGACGAATCAAGTCAGTAACTTTGGCTACCAACATGGCTGGTCGCGGTGTTGATATTAAGCTTGGTGGCCCTGATGCTACTGAGGAAGAGGCTAATGCTGTTAGAGCACTCGGTGGACTCTTTGTGCTTGGTACTGAGCGTCACGAAGCTCGTCGAATTGATAATCAGCTGAGAGGTCGATCGGGCCGACAAGGGGATCCAGGTGAGACACAATTTTATGTATCGATGGACGATTCGTTGATGCGAGTTTTTGGTGGTGATCGAGTAAAAAATATGATGGGTAAGTTTGGTATTCCTGAAGATCAGCCTATTGAGATGAAGATGCTGAATAATACTTTAGAAAATGCTCAAACTAGGATTGAAGGTTTCCACTTCGACTCCAGAAAGCAAATTTTGGCGTATGATGATGTTTTAAACCAACAACGCATCATTGTGTATGCTAGGCGACATAAACTGCTTCTAGGCGATTCTGAGGAGGTTTCAGCGATAATTGAAGAGCTACGTACCTACGAAGGGGTTGGTGAAGTTATGGATGTTAAAGAAAAAGAATTTGGTCAAGAAATTTTCCGAAATCTACTAAGACGTTTAGCTTTGCAAATGATTGATAATCTATGGGTCGAACATCTTGAGGTAATGAACTACACTCGTTCCAGTGTGAACCTTCGAGCTTATGGACAACGTGATCCTTTAATTGAATATCGCAAAGAGGGTATAAGATTGTTTAAGGAAATGCAACAAGCTTTAATTAATCGAATTATAGAAATACTGCCCAAGGTACAACCAGTGATAATAGAAAGAGAAGAAGCTGAGATGAAGCATCAGTCTGAGATAGCTCAAAATTCCGCTGGCACAAAAGAAGTAAGAGCGGTAAAAGATAATAAAACTGTACGCAACACTGAGCAGTACAATAGAAATGAAATAGTCACTATTACTAATGGTACAAAAGAACAGACTGTGAAATATAAAAAAGCCGAACCGATGCTTTCAACTGGAGAATGGAAAATAGTTACTAAATAATTACATGAAGCTAATAACCAAATTATTACTGACTGCACTCACACTTCTTATTGTGGCTGAGTATATACCAGGTATAAATATTGACGGTTTTTATCCGGCGATTATTGCAGCTATAACTATAGGTC
>JAGOSI010000013.1 GCA_018062385.1 Minisyncoccota bacterium | reverse complement strand
ATCAGACAGCGCAGTTGTCTAATTCAGGAATTGTCATTGTTGGTGATGGTGAAGATGTTATTAGTGAACGTAAAGACGCTCTTATGGAAGCAACAAATTTAAAAGGTGATCTAAACAAATTAGTAATTGAAGATGTTAAAATTGGTAACGGAAATGAAGTGAAAGTAGGAGACGAAGTGTCTGTTCACTATGTAGGTACTTTGCAAAATGGTACAGAGTTTGATAATTCCAAAAAGCGAGGAGATACTTTCACTTTTAAAGTGGGTGAGGGAAGAGTGATTCAAGGCTGGGAGCAAGGTTTGATCGGTATGAAGGTTGGTGGACAAAGAATCCTAGTGATTCCACCAGAAATGGGTTATGGTAGCCGAAATGTTGGCCCGATCCCAGCTAACTCCACATTGGTTTTCTCAATTGAACTAATGGAAATAAAGTAAATAAAATTCAAAATTAATGTCGGTCATACCGACATTAATTTTTATTGTTATGAGTAAACCTGTTACATTTTCTGTTATTAAAAAAAGTCCAAAAACTTTAGCTCGGGCTGGAGTAATCAGTACACCACATGGAGAAATTGAAACTCCGGCTTTTGTGGTGGTGGGAACTAAGGGTACAGTCAAAAGCCTAAAACCTGACGATTTAATAAACTATGTTGGAAATCAAGTAAGTTTAGCCAATACTTACCATTTATTTCTGCAACCAGGTCATGAAGCGATTAAGCAAGCGGGAGGATTACACAATTTTGCTAATTGGCGATTACCGACTATTACTGACTCTGGTGGATTTCAAGTGTTTTCACTGGGAGCTGCTTTTGGCAAGGGAGTTACCAAGTTCGCGACTGGTGATGTGTCAGAAGAAACCCAAAATCAATATCGTGGTTTAAATGTTTATAGTCAGGAACTCGCCAGTAATCATGGTAAGCTTTGTATTATTGATGAGGAGGGAGTGACATTTACTTCACATATCGATGGCTCAATGCACCGATTTACTGCCGAGAGATCGATTGAGATTCAGCATTATATCGGAGCAGATATAATCATTGCCTTTGATGAATGCACCAGCCCTACAGCTGATTATGATTATCAAAAAGAAGCTATGGATCGCACTCATCGTTGGGCTAAGCGCAGTATTTTGGCTCATAAGCAAAATTATCAAGCCTTAAAGAAGCAAGGATTGTATGGGGTGGTTCAGGGTGGAAGATTTCTGGATTTGCGAATTGAAAGCGCCAAAATTCTTTCCGATATGGACTTTGATGGTTTCGGTATTGGGGGTAGTTTTTCCAAAGCTGATCTAAATGAGTCATTAAAGGTGGTTAATGAAATTTTACCGGAAGACAAACCTCGACATTTGCTGGGAATTGGTGAGCCAGAGGATATTGTGCAAGGAATTCTCAATGGTTGCGATACCTTTGATTGTGTAAATCCTACTCGAATTGCTAGAACTGGAACTCTCTACGTACATACTGGAGAAACCAAAACTACTAATTGTGGTACCCTCACTTATCCGGTATTGAAGAAAATTAATTTAAATAATCAACGTTATCAAAATGACTTTACTATGATTGATGAATTGAGTCTTGGTCATGTGGCCCAGACTTATACTAAAGGTTATTTGGCGCATCTTTTTCGAGCCAAAGAAATGCTAGGGCCTCACTTGGCTTCTATTCACAACTTGCATACTATTGTTAATTTTACTAAAAAATTACGGGAGCAATTGGTTTAATTAGAGTGGCGTGCAAAGCACGCCACTTTTTTTATCTACCTAATCACGTTATACTCTAGTTAATGAAGTTCAAGCTTGAAACTGATAAAAAACCAGCCGGAGATCAGCCAAAGGCAATTGATCAATTACTAAAAGGTATAAATGCTGGTTATAAACACCAAACACTGTTAGGTGTTACTGGATCCGGTAAGACCTTTACTGCCGCTAATGTTATTGAAGCAATACAAAAACCGACACTAGTCATTGCTCACAACAAAACTCTAGCCGCTCAACTAGCTCAGGAGTATAGAGATTTTTTTCCCAACAATGCCGTACATTATTTCGTTTCTTATTATGATTATTATCAACCAGAGGCGTATATGCCGACAAGTGATACTTATATTGAGAAGGAAGCCCAGATTAACGTGGAAATTGACCGCCTAAGACACGCCTCAACTCAGGCTCTTCTTACTCGCTCAGATGTAATTATTGTAGCTTCGGTCTCCTGTATTTATGGATTAGGTTCACCAAAAGAATACCTAAAGAAACACATCAAATTTGAAAAGGGTTATCAAACCTCCCGCACTGAAATTCTCCGCACCTTGATTGATATCCAGTTCACTCGCACCAATGCTGATTTATTACCGGGTCATTTTCGTGCAGTTGGCAACACTGTCGAAATTATGCCTACTAATGAAAGAGCGATTTACCGTCTGGGCTTTCTGGGAAAAAGTGTTAAGTCGATTACAAAAATTGACGCTGTAACTAGAGAAATTATTGATGAAATAGAAACTTTTTTCTTATTTCCAGCAAAACACTTCGTTACCCCTGAAGATGAGAGAAAAAATGCAATTAAGGACATTAAAGATGAGTTAGATGCCCAACTAAAGCACTTTAAAAAAGAGGGTAAGTTACTTGAAGCTGAGCGATTGCGTCGTCGTACAGAGCATGACTTGGCGCTGATTCGTGAAGTTGGTTACTGTAATGGTATTGAAAATTATTCCCGACATTTTGATCGACGAAAATCTGGAGAAGCCCCTTATACACTCTTGTCATATTTTCCTAAGAAGGAAAATGGTGAGGCTGATTTCTTGACTGTAATAGACGAATCGCATGTCACAATCCCACAATTAAATGGCATGTATGCCGGTGACCGCTCTCGCAAGAATACTCTAGTTGAGTATGGGTTTCGCTTGCCAAGTGCCATTGATAATCGTCCTTTAAAATTTGCTGAATTTGAACAGCAGGTCGGACAACGTATTTACACCTCAGCTACTCCTGGAAAGTATGAATATGAACAACTGGAAAAATCAAAAATACCAATGATTGAACAGGTGATTAGACCAACAGGCTTAGTCGATCCTCTCATAGAAGTGAGAGGAATTATTGAATCTGGCGATTATCCAGGACAGGTAAAGGATTTCATTAATGAATCTATTAAGGTAATTGAGGGTGGAGCCAGAGTTCTTACCACTACTCTGACCAAAAAAATGGCCGAAGATCTTTCGGAGTTTCTGGCTGAGAAGGGGATTAGTACTAAGTATATTCACAGTGACGTTGAAACAATAGAGCGTATTGAGATTCTGACTGACTTTAGACGAGGGAAGTTTGATTGTTTGGTGGGAGTTAACTTACTTCGAGAAGGTTTGGACTTACCAGAAGTAGAACTGGTGGCAATTTTAGACGCTGACAAAGAAGGTTTTTTACGCAGTGAAACTGCTTTAATTCAAACTATTGGACGAGCCGCGAGAAATGTAAATGGTAGAGTTATTTTATATGCTGATGGTATGACACCATCTCTCACCAAGGCTATTGGCGAGACTATAAGAAGACGAACTCTCCAATTAAAATATAACCAAGAGCATGGTATAACCCCCAAAACTATTGCCAAGGAGATAAAATCTATTGCCGATCAGATGCGCTCTCAGCACGATGAAACCGTAGATGCTTTACTTAAAATTGATAATGAACTATTTAAGCAAGATCCAAAGAAAGTAATGAAAGAAAAGAAGAAACAGATGGATGAAGCGGTTGCTATTTTGGATTTTGAAACCGCGGCTATTATTCGTGACGAAATAAAGATATTGGAGAATTTAGGTAAAAAATCAAAGAAACCTAGAAAATAAATCCTATTACCAGTTAGCTTTGTAGATACTGAGACATTATTATGCGATAATAATAGTGATTTAAATTTACGAATAACCATTCTTTTATGTCTGATACACAAATAATGCTAGGTAAAAAGGTAGTGTTAATAGCCGAAGATTCAGCCCTGGCCAGTTCTTTAGAAGGAATTTTTAATTTTGCTGGTGTAGATATTATGGTTTGTAACACGTTGGAAAAAGGCGTGTCAGCAATAAAAACCCAACATCCAGATTTTTTAATTATCGAGACCTCTTCACATTCCATAGCCGAAGATATTGTCAGTGTCGCTTTTTTTAAGGAAAGTCACAGACCGCCGATACTTCTGATCTCAAACGATAAAACACCAGTTCAAGGTGTCGGGTCAGATAATTTTTTAGAAAAAGACGGATTGGAAATGGTTGCTATCATTGAAAAAATTGAGGCTATTTTCAGTCAAAAAACCAAAGTTGATAAAGAAGTCCTGCTAGATATTACCGAACAAGCCAAACCCTTTCCGAAAGTTGATCATGAAAAAATAAGAGTACTGCTAGTTGAGGACGATCCACTACTGCGTAATCTTCTTTCCATTAGATTTACCAAGGGTGATATCCCGTATCAATTGTGTCACAACGGCAATGATGTGTTAAATACTATTTTTGAATATAAACCAACTTTAATAATACTAGATATTATGCTTCCTGGTAAAAACGGTTTGGATGTATTGGAGGAAATTAGACAAACTCCATCATTGATTGATCTTCCCGTTATCATTTTTTCAAATAAAGATAGTGATGAAGATCGGCAACGTGCAAAGTCACTTAGCGTAGATACTTTTTTGATAAAAGCTATGACTGATCTAAATGATCTGATTAGAATTATGTTAGACAAATCTAGATAATCGTTGATAAAAGCTATTTTGGCTGATTAACTACGTTATAATCTCAATATGCCAAGAGTCTCTACTAAAAAAGACGCTACTATTGAGGTAAAAAAAGTTAGCAAAAAAACGGTTAGAAAACCAAGAGTGCTTCGTAAAAAAAATGAGGAAGTTGATATTTTTAGCGACAAGCCAAAGAAGAGAATTTCTTTATCTGATCTCAAACCAGTAGCTATCAAAAACCGCACCAGAAACAAGAAAAAAACAACACCAGAAATTGCTATTGTTTTACCAGAAAAGATTGATAGTAAACTTATAAAAAAAGTTAATTTTTATAAGGATCTGGTCTCAAATCGTACCCCAAAAATTATGCGTATTATCGCCAATGTGGGTGGCTATACTTTTATTATTAGTGGTATTTATTTAGGCTTTTTGATTACCGACATAAAAGAAGAAAAAGGTAGTGACCTCTTAGCTCTAACCTCCTGTGTGACAGCAAACTGTACTTCAATTATTGACTCCTCTTTGTCTACCGTTACAAATGTCACCACCACTACTTCAACTACTCAAAATTTAAGCAGTACACAGTTCCCAGAACCAAAAGTTCTCTTTTCATCGGATTTTCCCAGAGAGCCAGAAGCTGATTTTTCTATAAAAATAGAAACTCAAGAGGCTTCAGATATTTGGGTTATGCTTACTTCGGATAGCTCGAGTGAATCGGTTGTTCTTACTACAAAAGGAAATAACGAATATTATGTCCCTGTCAGTATTCTGAAGCCTGGTATATACACCTTTAGAGCCAAGGTTTTAGCTTTAGATAAAATCACAAAATACTACGTCTCTGGTGGAAAATTTACTATCAAAAGCCCTGAGCCAACACCAGTGGTTACCACTGATACCGCTTCTGATTCTAGTTCAGAAACCATTACCACAACCGAAACTGATACATTTGATGTGGAGAAGGAAGAAGTGTTAAGTGAAGAGGTTCAGTCAGAAGTTGCTGAGCCAGAAACTGTTAACCCAACCCTTGAGGTGCATAAATTATTTGGCGATAACAATTTCCGTTTCCTAACCAAAAATATTCCCGACAGTCGTTTTGTGGAAGTATATGCCCAGCCAAAACTGTCCAATAACCCACGCTTTCTTGGTTTGGCTATAAAGCGCGATAATATTTGGGTGTACCATTTCAATGGTGACAGCCTGCCGGTTGGTAATTATGAAGTTTTTATTAGAGCCTCTATTTCTGGTAACATTTTTAAATCAGAACCGGCTCAATTTTCAGTGACAAAACCTATTGAAACCACCACACCACAGATCATACAAAACACCGACGAAGTAGCTAGTCCAATTATTCTCTCCGAAAAAATAAAAAGAACTTTTGAAGAGCAGGATAGTAGCACTACTACAAGTAATATTTCATTACTAGAAAAAAGAATTGCTTACTTTGAAAAATCAGATGAGGAGAGTACTTCACCCATTAATATAAATTCCACGACCACTACTCTACAAATGGAGGGGTCGGTCAGAAAGGAAGCTGTTGAATTATTAAACAAAGATAAAGATAAGTTAAATCGTTTGCTAAAGCGCTATGCTTCAACTCTGCAGGGAGAAGATAAAAATTTAAACAGACGTGCTAAAGAGGAAATTATTAAATTCCGTGACTCTCTCGTTACTGAAAGTGCAATAAATACCAAAACAAAGGACATTTCTGCCCAAATTGCCACTGAACTGGATAGAGAAATTGAAAGATTGCAAAACAAGGTTGAGAGATACGAAACTTTAATAAAAGAAAGATCTGAATTAGTTAGTAAAGACTCCGATAATGACGGTATCACAGATTTTGATGAGGTCAATTTGTACAAAACCGATGCTATGAATCCAGACACCGACGGTGACGGCGTTCTTGATGGAGTGGAAATTGTTGGCGGTTACAATCCCAATGATGCTGATTTAGAAGCCATTATTGCATTCCATTCCCCGAAAGATGTGAATTATATTGACGACGAGAATATGAAAATTGAATCGGTGAGTCCAATAATTGAAACTGATACGGAGCAGGGCGGAGTACCAATCTTGACCGAAATTAAAGGAAAAGCTTTGCCAAATAGTTTTGTGACCTTATTCATCTACAGCTCTCCGACCGTAGTGTCGGTAAAAACCGATGCCAATGGTGATTTTGTTTACACTTTCACCAAGGAATTAGAAGACGGTGATCATGAAGTTTACATTGCCGTTACCGATAATAAAGGTGAAATTGTGGCACGAAGTAATCCTTTCCAATTTGTTAAGACGGCTGAAGCCTTCACTCCTGTTGATGCAAAAGATTCAGAAGTTGTAAATTACGATGAATATTATGAAAATACTGAGCTATCCTCATATAATATAGTGGCAGCAATGGGTATAGTTTCATTTGGTTTGATTCTTCTTATGTTAGGACACACGCTCAAAAATCGACCTGAGAAAATTGTTGAAGGAGAGAACGTTGAAAATAAACAAAATGATACCGGTTCTTAAATCTGGTTTTGCAATTCTTATTAAACATACCCAATTAATATTTGTAGTAGTTTTAGTTGTTGTTTTTCCCCTCATATTTATTTTTACTTTCCAGCAGTTTATTACCACTGCTAAGTCCAACACCAATACTGTTGTTTTGCAAAAAATTGATGCTCTTCACGATACTCTAGAATTTTTGGTAAAAAATAATTTAAATAATCCAGAAACTTTACAAGCATTTGCTATCAAGCAAGAAGACCTAAAGAAAGTCAGAATTGTAAAAGAAGAGGAAGATAAATTAATCATTATCAATGATTTCGATAATACCAAGATCGGCACCTTTGAGGATAATACCCAGCTATACAAAAGTTCATTTGTTAATAGTGGTGAAACTATAATTTTTAATCCAGTAATCGCTGGTCAATCAGTCAGTCAGGCTTTTCGGGCGATAGAAATTTCTGGTCAGGATACATACTATATTTTTACTGAACATGACTTTTCTAGTTTGAATTCTTTGTTAGAAAATAGGATTGAGAAGTCTTACTTAGTTTTCACTTTTATATTTTTATTCTTAATTGCTTTAGCTTATTGGGTAGCTAGACAAATTAATTTTGAGAAAAAATTTGCTCGATCTCTAGATCAGTTAAAGGAAAGAGATTTGTTTATTGATGCTTTAGTGCATGAATTTAGAGCGCCACTGACTGCTATCCGTGGTTATGCGAGTTTGTTGGAAGAAACTACAAATGGTGATGAAAAAAACTTCTCTATAAGAATCAAGGAAGCTTCAGCTCGACTGGTTGTTTTAGTAAACGATTTCCTCGAGGCTTCTAGGATTCAGTCAGGTAAACTAAAAGTGACATTGGTTGAGATTGATGTTAAGAAAACAATAGATAAAGTTTTAGTAGATATGAAGTCCTTGGCTGATATTAAGAATCTTGAACTAAAAACACAATTTCCTACAACCCCGATTCAATTTTTGACTGATGAAAAAAGATTAGAGCAAATACTTACCAACATCATCAATAATGCAATTAAGTACACGAATAAAGGCGAGATCCTCGTGAGCTTAGAAAATGATCATGTTTACACTACTATCACCATAGCCGATACTGGTGGTGGTATTAGTGCCGAAGATCAAAAGAAACTTTTTTCACCTTTTGTACGAGTTGGTTCCAGTGATCAAAATGACAAAGTGGTAGGTTCTGGTCTTGGAATGTGGATCACTAAGAAATTGGTTGAGCAATTACATGGTGAAATATCTCTAGAATCAATCAAGGGTGTAGGAACTCACGTTATTATAAAATTAAGAAATAAGGTTGTTTAATTTTTTACAGTCAGTCCTAAAACTGATATACTTGGCAGTTCACTTAAAATATGGCGAAAAAACCAGAAGAAAAAACAAAGACTACATGGCAAGTAACTGGAGTTGGTAAAAATCACGACCAAATTATCGTGCGTGGTGCTCGTACTCATAATTTAAAAAATATTGATGTATCTATGCCGAGAGGGAAAATGATAGCCATTACCGGCCCCTCTGGTTCCGGAAAATCTTCCCTAGCCTTTGATACCATTTTTGCCGAAGGACAAAGACGTTATGTAGAGTCCCTTTCACCATACGCTCGTCAATTTTTAAATAAATTACAAAAGCCAGACGTAGATGAGATTAGTGGCTTATCGCCAGCTATTTCGATTGATCAAAAATCGGCCTCAAGAAACCCTCGCTCAACCGTAGCGACCATTACCGAAATCTACGACTATCTTCGTATTCTTTACGCTCGTGTTGGCCAACCTTACTGTCTTGATACTGATGTCCCGATTCAAAAACTTTCACAAGATGAAATTTTGGGAATTATTTTAAAATCAATCGAAACTAGAGAAGTTAAAGAAGCTACTAAAAAACAAGCTCAAGAAGTCATGGGTATTCAGCTATCTAAAGGTCGAGTGGCAATTTTTGCACCAGTAGTGGTGGGTAGAAAGGGTGAGTACTACCAGCTACTTTATGATTTATTGGCAAAGGGTTTTGAAACTGTAAAAATTGACGGGGAAATCAAGCAGTTGCGTGAGAAAATTATTCTGACTAAAACCAAACGTCACGACATTGACGTACTTGTCGACGAGATTTACGTTAGCGAATTTACCGATGATCCAAGAAGTTCAAGAGAAAGACTTTCAGAGGCGATCGAATTGGCTTTAGGTGTAGCCAACGGTTTGGTTAAGATTGAAAGTCCAGACGGTTCAGTTCGAACCTTATCGGCAAAATTTATTTGTCCGATTGATGGATCATCTTTTCCTGAAGTTGAGCCACGTCTCTTTTCCTTTAACTCACCTTATGGTGCCTGTCCTGAATGTAACGGTTTGGGTGTAGTGGGAATTTTCCAGAATGATACCTGTCCAGTTTGTCAGGGGGCAAGACTAAGGCCAGAGGCACTTAGAGTTTATTTAGGTGGTGATGGAAAAAAAGATTTAGGTATAAATATTGTTGCTTTTACTCAAATGACAGTCAAGGAAGCTACAAACTTTATTGATCAGTTGCAATTAAGTAAGAAGCAGCAAGACATCGCTTGGCCAGCTCTGCGAGAAATTATTGAACGACTACAATTTATGAATAATGTTGGTATTGAATATCTCACGCTTGATCGTCGAGCCAATACCTTATCCGGTGGTGAGGCTCAGCGCATTCGCCTTGCCTCACAGCTAGGGTCTGGTTTAGTGGGAGCTTTGTATGTATTAGATGAGCCAACCATTGGTTTGCATCAGCGTGACAATGACCGTTTGATCAGAACCCTAACTGAACTCCGCGACCTAGGCAATACGATTATCGTGGTTGAACACGATGAGGATACAATCTATGCGTCAGATTATTTAATCGACATCGGCCCTAAAGCTGGCGTTCACGGTGGGGAAGTAATCGTGTCTGATTATTTAGATAAATTATTATCAGCCAAAGATAATCCATCAAAATCTGTTACTCTAGATTATCTTCGTGGTACCAAAAAAATCGCCATTCCTGAACGACGTACTTCAGAAAAAGGTTCTATAAAAATTCGAGGAGGTAAAGCGTTTAATATTAAAAATTTAAATGTAGATATTCCGCTTGGGAAACTGGTCTGTGTAACTGGAGTTTCAGGATCAGGAAAATCTACATTTATGTATGAAATAGTCGATAAAAATCTTAAGTCACGGTTAGAAAAACGTCACAGAACACCGCATACCTATAACTGCAAAACCTTTACTGGCACAGAGTACCTAGGACGGTCATGTCTTATTGATCAGTCACCAATTGGTCGAACACCACGCAGTAATCCAGCTACCTACACTGGGAGCTTTACTCATATTCGCGATATGTTTGCCGCCACCAGCGAAGCAAGAGCCAGAGGCTGGAAACCAGGACGCTTTAGTTTCAATGTTAAGGGTGGACGCTGTGAAGCTTGTCAGGGTAATGGTGAGATTGCAGTCGAGATGCATTTTTTGCCGACGGTTTATGTAACTTGTGATGTTTGCGACGGTAAACGCTTTACCAAAGAAACCTTGGAGGTTACCTACCGCAAAAAAAATATTGATGAAGTTTTACATATGACTGTTGAGGAAGCACATCAATTTTTCCTTGATGTTCCATCAATCCAAGAGCGTCTACATTCTTTGTTGGAGGTAGGTTTGGGTTATCTCGAGCTAGGGCAAAGCGCCACTACTTTATCTGGAGGAGAAGCCCAGCGCGTGAAGATTGCTTCTGAACTCTACAAACCTCACACACAAAAGACCATTTACTTACTCGATGAACCAACTATCGGATTACATTACGAAGACGTCAAAAAATTGATTGAAATTTTACAGCAACTAGTAAATCAAGGAAACACGGTAATGGTAATTGAGCATAATCTCGATTTAATTAAATCAGCCGATTACATAATTGATATCGGCCCAGAAGGTGGTGTTGGCGGGGGAGATATTGTCGCCAAAGGTACGCCAGAAGAGGTGGCAGAAAATTCAAAATCATACACCGGGCAATATTTGAAAAAAGTATTGTAATAAAATGACTAAAGAAGATTTAATAAAAAAACCGTTACCTGATGAGCCAGGTATCTATTTCTTTTTAGGAAAAAAACGAGAAATTCTTTACATTGGTAAAGCTACTTCTCTGAAAAATCGCATCAGAAGTTATTTTGTTGATAACATCAAAGATAAGCGTTCCGAATTGATCGAAAAAATGATCCTTGAAGCTAAGCTCATTGAGTTCACGCCGACCGACAGTGTGCTTGAAGCCTTGATCTTAGAAACAAATTTAATTCGAACCCACAAGCCATATTTCAACACCAGAAGTAAGGACGATAAAAGTTACAACCATTTAATAATCACCAATGAAGAATGGCCAAGGGTTTTGGTTGTTAGAGAGAAGGATATTAACGAAAATTTTACTAAAGATGAGATTCGTTATGACTTCGGTCCATTTACTAGTGGGAGTTTATTTCGTGAAGCTTTAAAAATCGTTCGCAAATTATTTAAGTTTTACGATACTCGCATTCCAGTTGGGCAAGAAAAATCAAAGATGGCTAAAGGAAAAATTGACTTTAATCGTCAGATTGGTCTCTATCCTGATCAAAATAACCATAAAGAATACCTAAAGACCATTAATCAGCTACAACTTTTTTTTCAAGGTAAAAAACATCAGATCATCAAGCAACTAGAGAAGGAGATGCTGATGTTGGCAAAACAGCAAGAATTTGAAAAAGCTGATGTTATTAAAAGGAAGATTTTTGCCCTAAAGCATATTCAAGATGTTTCACTAATAAAAAATGATTTGAGAGTCTATAAAAGTAATAACAAGGTACGCATTGAAGCCTATGATGTGGCACATCATAGAGGCAAGGAAATGGTTGGAGTTATGACTGTGGTTGAGAGTGGGGAAGCAATAAAAAGTGACTACCGAAAGTTTAAAGTTAGAACTCTAAATGATGCCAACGATCCAGCTGCCTTGAAAGAGCTACTAGAGCGACGATTTTCTCATTCAGAATGGCCGATGCCGGAAATTATAGTAGTCGATGGTAATTCTATTCAAAAAAATTTAGCCGAACGTGTTATTAGGAATCATAATCTAATGATTCCTGTGGTGGCGGTCGTCAAAGACGAACGTCACAAAGCCTCTCGCATCATCGCCGGCAAAAAAATTTTAGAAGAATTTAAGTTTGATATTCTCTTGGCTAACGCCGAAGCACATCGCTTTGCTATTGGTTTCCATCGTCAATTAGCTAGGAAAAACCTTTTAAGCTAAAACTTATAAACAATCAAAAAAATCGCCAGTGCATATCTTTGCTACAATGGAATAATAATTTGTAGTTTATGAAACCCGAAAAAAAAGAAAATGTAATTTTTTCATACCTAGCTTTAATTTCCCTAGGTATATTAGTAGTCACGTTAGTTTTATTATCATATTTAGATAATAAAAACACAAATATAATTGTTGATGAGGAACCAAAAGAAACCCCAAAGGCCAATATTTTAACCGAAGAGGAAGTTCAGGCTGAGTTAGATTTGTTGTCAAACAGAGGAACTTCTCCAACAAAAATGATTGAATACGGATCAGATGAATCTGAAAATGAAGCGCGGACAGATACAGTTTCTTCATCCACCCTTGATGGAGAAGGATCAGTTACTTTAATAAACTCAGCAAATTCTGTTAGTGGTGAAGCCTCCTCCAAAAACTCGGCCGAAGCTTCTTCTTCCTATGTTCCAATTTACAGTGTAAGCACCAGCGAAGAAACCGACACTGTTGTTAGTTATTCGGGAACGATCTTTAAAATTCAAGAAGATATAGTGGTAATCGTTAGTAACAACGAGCTAATTAAAGCTAAAATAGATACAGACACAAAAATCACTATAAATGGAAAAAATATTGACTCATCCTCACTAAAGTCTGCTCAAAATGTTTATGTCGAGGGTTTTGGAAACCCAACTACAAAAGAACTAAATGCTAAAACTCTAACCGTTCTAGGAGAAACTAAGGTTATTCCTTTATAATTTAATAATATGCCTACACCACAAATGAAATATAAACCATTTTTCTTGCTCACTGTCTTTATCTTTTCTTTCTTTATAAACGCTGACATTACCTTTGCAGGCGGAGCTTATGGTTGGTTTTCACCAAAAGTGCAGTATGTAAACAATACGACTCCCACTAGTATTGGCTGTGGTACTGATGAAGCTTCTATTGAATTTAGATTAGTTGAAGTTGGAAAGCAAACAACAATTGCAGGCAGTTCTGGTGCATGGACAGTTAAAGTAAGGGAAAATAAAACAACAATGACTGAACTAGCTTCTGTCAATTTTGCTGCAGGAGTAAAAGTTTCAACACCATTATGCTTCAATCCAAATTCAAACGGTTTACAAATTACGGTGGATGATTCTGCTAATTATCACAAATTTGAAGGTCCGACTTTATTTCCTAGTTCAGGAGACTTAAGTTCAATGGCAGGTAAACATTTTCGTGGCTTTTTAGAATTAGAATCTAAAGCTGATATGACGCCATCAGTTGAATCTATCTTACCCGATGGACTGGCTTTTGAAAGTATACCTACTTTTACAATACGTACAAATTCAATCTCAAATTCTTATCGTTCAAATCAAGTTACTCTAACTAGATTTTATGCCATAAATCAAGCCAAGTCTGATGAGGTTATTGTGATGACTGATAATACAGACCGTACAGCTAATCCAGTTCCTTTTTCTTTTACTCCAAGCTCATTTCCTGATGAAGAAGGATTTTATTTTTGGACCTTCCAACAAGAATTGAATGGATTTGCTACCACCTCTAAAACTTCAGCCCCGAGTTTTTTATGGACTTTTTCACAAATCCCATCTTCAGGCGCACCAGCACCTATGGCTTTCAGTATCGATAAAAGCGCCCCGATTTCAACACTCTCACACAGTATAAATTCTACTTTAGCCACTAAAGCTAATGTTAAAATTACAAACACTGCTTCTGATATTTTTGGTACTTTAAGCACTTCCACAATTTCAGTTTACAAGAGCGGTGCTCTTGTAACTACTAATACTTATACATTTACAAATACTAACAGTTCTTCACATTCATTTAATCAAGATCTAGATATTGGTAGCGTCTACACGGTGCGCGCTACCACCACCGACGCTCTTGGACACATCATTACTTCTGCAAAAAGTATTGATCTAACAGTTTCGCTCGCAGCGCCAATTATTTCTGCGTTAAATTTAACAAATACAACACCGTACTCCATAGAGGCATTTGTTCAAAATAATGGTTTGCCAGTGACAAATTGGGGGTCTTGTTGGTCTACTAATAATTTAGCAGACCTAAATAGTTTTTTATCAGACCCCAGTTCTACTTGTAATCATAGCAACATAACAAAAATTGCAGATTTCAGTATTTCTAACCCATACTATTCAATACCAGTAGGAGTAAATATATACATGATGGTGTACGCACATAGCTTAGCAGGTACATCAACCGCAACTTTTTCTCGAGCTTTGATTGCAAATCCAGCCACCTTACTACCTACCATTAGTTATGTGCCACCAAATACTCCGATTCAATCTTTTTTCATTGATCCAGGCGTGATAGTTGAAAGTACAGGAGTTGATACAGGATTGTCAGTATACGGTATTTGTATATTTGGAAATTCTACACTCAGAGATAGCTTTAATCCTTCTCTCGGTATACCTGTAAATACTCCAACCTTAGATAAATGTCGAGTTACTTCTACGATAAATCCTTGGGCTTTCAGAGGTTCTGGATTTACAAAAGGAGTTGCTGCCGGTACAACATATTATTTTAAAGCTTTTGCACAAAACTCTGCAGGTTGGGCGTCTACTACAGGAGAGGCCACCACTGCAGGCCTTGGTCATAGATTTGATCACCTAGAAGAACTCCCGGTATATTCTTCTCCTATTATTGAATATCAAAGAAACCTAACAAACTTCAACGGCACAACAAAGACCTACAACGATATCAATGTAAAAATAGCGGTTGTAGACAATAGTACTGACAGATCCTTATATGCCAGAAGGGTTGTAAATTTTACTGCTAAATTACTCAGGGTTGATGGGGCATTAACTACACAAATTGATAGTAAATCTGGAACCACGATTTCAAATTACCCTGACGAGTCTGCTTCTACCGCTTTAGATACTCAAGTTACATTCAATAATGTACCACTTGGTCAATATCAAATTGAAGTCACTTTTACAGGAGCAGATAATCTCCCTGTAACAGCAAGTCCAACATATGGTTCTGTAACAAGAACTTTACTATTAACACACCCAAATATTGATTTGGATTCTATAGTAGGTGATGAGACAAGTTCAGGTGCGGTGTTGATTGTTGATCCGGAACTGAGATTGTGGGCAACTCCCACATTGTTGCGTGCCGGTCAATTTACCACACTTAATTGGAGCATGAATAATATTGGCGCTGATTTGCAATGTGAAATTAATGGACCAAAAAATACAAACACTTTCCCAACTAGTGGCGCTGGGGCAGGATCGGGCACTTATTCATTTAATGTAGACTTTGCTTCCAATTCAAATCTTACTGGCAATATTTCCTCTGGAGAGCTTACCAATACTCAATTATTTGAATTAAAATGTTTAAATGGAACCGAAGAATTTGCTACCACCACTAGAGTCAATACCTTAGGCACAGTCCAAGAAATCTAGTATTATGTAGTTATGAATAATCTACGTATCGCAGTTTTACGAGGCGGACCAAGCGACGAATACGCTGTATCAATGAAAACTGGTACAGCTGTAATCGATTCCTTGAGACGACAAAATGCATCTATTCGCGATATTGTGGTAAGTAGAGAAGGTGAGTGGTTGGAGGAAGGAAAAGTTAAGAGCATAGATAAAGCTCTTACAAGTATTGATGTTGTGTTTATCGCCATGCATGGCGCTTATTCTGAGGATGGCGAGGTGCAAAAAATCCTGCATCGCCAACATCTGCCTTTTACCGGTAGTGCCTCACTCTCTTCAGCTCTAGCTTTTAATAAGTATCTAACAAAAGAAACTTTGCGAAGCTATGATATCGCCATGCCTGAACATGCAATCATAGACCAGACTGAACTAGATGACCTAGAGGCTATTATTGCTGATATCACTACCAGTTTTGGGCCGGAATATATTATCAAACCAACCGCCAACGGTTCTTCAATTGGAATGACCTTGGTGAAAGATAAAAGTACCCTAAAAGATAGTATCCTTAAAGCTTTTACTAACTCAAAATCAGAGAGCTTGTTGATTGAGGAATTTATTAGGGGTAGGGAAGCCACTAGTGGGATCTTGGAAGATTTTCGTAATGAAAGTTTTTATAATTTCCCTGCCGTAGAAATTATTCCACCTCGCGAATATCAATTTTTTACTAATGAAGCCAAATATAACGGTAAGACTGAAATTGTTTGTCCAGCTAGATTTAGCTATAAAGAAAGGCAAAAGATTGCGGAAGTTTCAACCTTGGTTCATGAAGTTCTGGATTTATCCCAATATTCCCGTAGCGATTTTATTGTACGTGATGGACAAGCCTATTTTCTAGAGGTTAATACTTTACCGGGATTGACCAATGAATCTATTTACCCAAAAGCTGCCGAATCTATCGGTTTGTCTTTTGATAATCTGATCAAACATTTAGTATTAACAGCCAAGCCTTAAGTTTAAACTTAAAAAATTGTATAATTTATGCATTATGGAAGGTACCAGAAACGAAAGATCAGTTCTAATTACGATTTCTTATGTTATCGGCTTTGTCACAGCCTTTATTTTATTCAACACTAGCAACAACAGTAAAACTGTCGATATGATGGGTTTTGAGCAACAGGGAGCTGTAGCTACAAGCTTACCAGAAGTGGTGACACCAATTAAAGATAACGATACCGATTACCTAAATAAACCTTTTGCTTTAGCTTCTTCTGATCAGAGAAATATTTTTTACTGTGAGATTACAGACGAAACACAACAATGTTCAGCTTTTATTTATTCTTTAGACACAGAAACTGTACAAAAAGTTTATCTTGACGGCCAAGAACTGATCATTAATGAAGATATAATTCAGGAGGTGCAATGGACAGAAAGTGGACTAACTATAGGTGAAATTTCCTCAGTTAACCGTGCACAACCTTGGAAACTAATTAGTTCAGATACCCCTATTGACTTACAGTAGCAAAGTCCGTATCATAGGCAGACTTTTACTCTAGTTAGTAAAACTGGGCCCGTAGCTCACTTGGTAGAGCGCCTCATTTGCACTGAGGAGGCAGGGAGTTCGAATCTTCTCGGGTCCACCACGAAAATCAGACACAAAGTGTCTGATTTTTATTTTGCGTTAATTGATTAAAGAACACGACTTGTTTTAAAAGCCTACAATATGCTAAAATCTCACAGCTCCGGGCCCTTAGCTCATCCGGTAGAGCGCTTCCATGGCATGGAAGAGGTGAGCGGTTCAAGTCCGCTAGGGTCCACAAAATTTGCTAAGTATAGTAATTCGTGGTATAAAACGTATTGGTTTCTTTACAACAATATGCGGAGGAAAAGATGAATCTGGAAGATTATACTTTAAAAGGTAATCAGAGTAATAAATATTTTTATTCTTCTCAAGTCGAACCAATTTCACCTTTTTTAGGTATTAAGGGCGACAAGTTTGGTGTTGGTTTTTTTACTAAAAAAAATCTTTGTTATTTTTATGGTAAAAAAATTTCAGGCAATGTAAATTTATTTCAAGCTTTGAAGGCAGTACAGGTATTAGAATCTCTAAACTTTGTAGAAAATAACACACCGGAATACTGTTGGAAAATTTCCAGTGATACAGTGGGGAGGAAAAATATTTCAGAAATCACAAATCGCTTGTTTCCATCGGGTGATTGTTTACCAGAAAAAATAGTCAGTTTAGTGAAACGTTTGTCACCAAGCACGACTTTTTTGATTCGTTCACTAAGGTTTGCTTGTAAGTTTAAGTTAAAAATTAATATTGATCGCGCCATAAGCGAGTTAGATGCAGAAACTAAATACCCGTACCAGTTATATAGTCTCAAAGATTTAATGTGGGGTGAAAATACTCGATTTTATACTACGAATCTAGACACACGGGTAACTGAAATGAGTCTTAAAAGACAGATTCTTAAGCACTTGCAGAAGTACCGGACTTTGGATGAAATTGAAAATGTGATTGCTTTAATCTTCGCACAAACTTTTGTACCTTTAGATATAAGCGGAGTGAGACCGTCGATTTATTTACGAAAACATCGCAAGAAAATCGAGTTGGTGTCAGTTAAGTTCGAGGATGAGGAGTTTATTCTAAAAATTAAAATTTGTTATTGTGGCAAAGAAGAAAGATTTCAAGTGATTTCTTTAACGAACTTACTTATGTTCATTCAGGATTAAGTTCCAACAGCTCTATTGTATATAGAGCTGTTTTATTTGCTATATTGAAATCGATAATCTCACAGCGAATCAAGAGAGGTGTACAGGGTTTTGGCCCACCTAAGACACCCAGCAACTTGCTTTTAAAGTTAAATGCCAAATCCAACCCTCAGAGGAAGATTCATGTTTTAAAAACAATCTCTTCCGTTAGAGATTGTTTTTATTTATCTTATTTAAAAATATACATACACAAATGAAAACCGCTGAATCAGTTACCCCGTCTCATCCCGACAAGATCTGCGATCAAATAAGTGACGCCATCCTTGATGCCTGTCTAAAGACTGATCCGGCTACTAGAGCAGCAATTGAAGTTTTGGGCGGACATGGACTAATTACTATCTGTGGTGAACTCACAACTTCCGCCCATATAAATATCCGTAATATCGCGACTAAAGTTTATGCTGACTTAGGTTACAAAGAGCAAATTGGAGTCACAATAAACGTAGTAGAACAAAGCCTAGAAATAGCAGGTGGAGTCGACGCCGATGGGGCAGGGGATCAAGGGATTATGGTGGGCTATGCTACCAGTGAAACTCCCGAGTTTTTACCACTTGAACTAGTTTTGGCTCGCAAGCTAACAAAGTCAATGGGACATCGTGATGGTAAAGCCCAGGTCACAGTAGAAGACGGGAAAGTAATTCAGGTGCTAACTTCAGTTTGTGAACATTGTGATATAAATGATATCGAACAACTAAGTTTACGAAAACCGCAATTTCAACAAACAGTCAGACACGGTCACTTTGGAAA
>JAGOSI010000012.1 GCA_018062385.1 Minisyncoccota bacterium | reverse complement strand
AAACCAACGCACTACATACCATACAGTTTCAAAAGCGATAAACCGTCTGCCAGTTAGCCAGCTAGGTCTCTTAAGCTCCTCAAAGGCAGGGTGCGTTTCAGGCGGAATTTTTCCACATTCATCAATAATGATTTTGGTGGTTTCAATGGCGCGCAAGTTTGTACTACTGACAATATTGGTGGGTTTTATTTTGGCAATTTTCCTCGCCACCATTCTCGCTTGTAGTTTACCCAGCTCATTTAAAGAGGTATTAACGTGCTGATGTCGGAGAGCAACATTACCATCGGTTTGACCGTGTCTTACAAAATAAATATCCATAAGCTAATTATTCGGCGAAATGCGCGCGATCGTTAAACATTTGCAGTTGCCAGTGTTGGTTTTTTTCGTTATAGGCAAAAGTGGTAATACCCGTATTGGAAACAATCATATTTTTCATACCTATTTTCCAAACATCAGGTATTAGCTTTTTTCCCATCAGAACAAACAATGTCATAAGAGCAATAATTCTAGCATGAGACACAATCACCATATCCCCATCCAATGCTTCTAGTTTTACAAACAACTCCTCCACTCTTTTAAAAATATCAAAAAAATTTTCTTCGTCAGAAAAATGCCAGTTTGGATCATTGATGTTTTCATCAAAGGTATTTAGAAAAGCTAGATATTCTGGAGAAGTTCTCGATTTACCAAGAAATTCGGTCGGTCGGCCAAGCTCACGAATTAATGGCTCAATTACTAGAGTTTTACCTTTAACCTCAGCAATAAAACTAGCTGTTTCTACAGCTCGCTCATAATCACTAGTTAATAAGTGATCAAAATTTACATGCAAAAAGCGCTCCGCCAATTTTTGCGCTTGTTGTTTGCCTTTTTCTGACAAAACTCCATTTTCACCCGAAACAATATCGAGTTCGTTGGTATCAGTTTGTCCATGTCTTACAATATAAATTTTTCTCATACTTATTTACTTTCACAATGTTCCACCAGAGCAATTTCTAAAGGTAAAGCTGGTAGCGGTGAGCGACTGGTTTGCTCTACGGTAGAAATAAGTCTTAACAGTAAATGGGAATTGAGTGGTGTACTAGCTTCTTTAGCTAAGGTCCTTAGCTCATTTTGCATGTCTGAATTGTAGGTTTGCAAAATCATTTCCTGATTGCTAGATAAATTACGAAGGAGCATAACAGACCTTATATGCTCAAGTAAAAGTCTGAGCAAGAGCTTGATGTCGATATGGTCGGCAGTGGCTTTAGCCACTGCCGACAGACCTCGCTCTACATCCTTGCTATGAAAAGACTTTAGTAACTCAAGAATAATTGCCCGCTTAGGTGCACCGATAATGGTCGCCACCTCATCAGCGTCACCAATAGTGTCGCCTGAAGCCATGATAACTTTTTGTGTAACACCAAGTGCGTCACGGAAAGAACCATCGGCAGCAATAGCAATAAGATCAGCTGATTCTGGAGAAAGTTTAAATCCTTCTTTACCAGCTACTTCTGTTACCGTTTCGGCCAAGACAGCCCGTGACGGGGAACGAAAACGAAACACCATACACCGAGATAAAATCGTATCGAGTAGCTTCTCTTCTTCAGTGGTAGCCAAAATAAAGATTACATGAGCTGGTGGCTCTTCCAAAGTCTTAAGTAGTGCGTTAAAAGCTTCTTTAGTAAGCATATGCACCTCGTCGATAATATAGACTTTGTATTTGGATTCATAAGGCACAGTATGGACTGCTTCCTTAAGCTCACGCACATCATCAATGCCTCTATTACTAGCTGCGTCGATTTCGTACAAATCAATACTCTTGGTACCAATTTCCTTAGCAAAAATTCTCGCCAGAGTTGTTTTTCCAGTACCACGAGTTCCAGAAAATAAAAAAGCATGAGGAATATTACCTTTACTAATGATTCCCTTTAATACGGTTACAATGTGATCCTGATCTTTTACTTCCGAAAAAATTTGTGGTCGATATTTGCGATATAGAGCTCCTGCTTCTGACATGGGAATAGTATAACAGATTGTTAAAAATAAACCGCTTTTGCCGGAGGCAAAAGCGGTTTAAAAGTAATTTTTATTTAATTTAAGAAGTTTTTTCTGTATTTTCCTCTTTTGACATCACTTTTTTAACAGTTTTCTTAGCTGGAGCTTTTTTTGCAACTTTTTTAACCGGTTCCTTTTTTGGTACAGCAGTTTTTGCAATCTCCAGCCAATGCTCCTTCATTTCTTTCTTGAAAGCAGCCAAATCAGCTCGAGAGGCGGTTTCGATATTTGAATATGAGGTACCAACTGCATCAATTAATTTTTCATATTCTCTTTTACTCATATCTTGAGTATTCTCAAGAGCTTCAAGTACATCGGCTTTGGCTTTAAACATCCAACTCTTCACTGCTTTGCGATTTTTAGCCGCCTTCTTACTTCCATACATAAAATAGGCGCCAACCGCTGCCGCTACTGCACTCAAACCAACAGCCACTCCTAAGGCGTTATCATTTTTGCTCCCAGCTTTTTTATTTGTTGCCATATTATTTTTTATTTAGACTTATTCTTCTTCATCAACATCTCGCGTTTTTCCTTTCTTAGATGATGAACGTTTTCGTCTGGCTCTCTCCTGTCCACCAAAGATACCGGAGTTGTTAATAAAGAGACTGATAAATTTTGTAATAAAACCACCCCCATTAACTATCTGTGACCTCAATTTGGAAACGTCATCCGCCAGCACCTCACTACCCGCTTCAATTTTGTCTACAATGGATCTGATCGACTTCACAATCTTAATAATGTGAAAAAGAATAAATGAAATCAGGATCAAGAAAATCACTGTTGCCACACTGGCAATAAAAAAGAAAATATTAGCTTGTAGTATTTCGTCCATCTCTTACTAGTGTAACAATTAAAACTAACCAATAAAAGGCAAACGGTGGACAACTGCTCTTGACCAAAATTATATGGATGGATTTTTCTGAATAAATTTTTCCACTATTTCCTTTATATTCTCAACACTATCTTGCTCCATCAAACTAGCGCGCAATTCCGAAGCGCCAGCAAAATCTTTCACATAGGCTTTATAATGCTTTTTCATTACCGCCAAATTTTTGAATGACAGCAACTCTACAAACAACTCAGTGTGCTCCACCATCACTCGCAACCTTTCCTCCAGAGGCACAGTCGAAGCATCTGCATCGGGGTGAAATAGCCAAGGATTACCAAAGATAGCCCGACCGAGCATAACGCCGTCGGCGCCGGAAAGCGAAGCTTTCCGGCGTGCATCTTCAAGTGACAGAGCATCACCATTACCGATAATTTTGGTTTTAAAATCACTACCCTTTTGTACTTCATTTCTTATTTCCACTGCCTTGGCAATTCGTTCCCACCTAGCTGGCACCTTGCTCATTTCCTTTCGGGTGCGTCCATGCACCGTAACTAGCGCTGGAGATTCAGCCAGAAGAAACGGGAGCCATTCCTCAAGCTGATCGCGATTGTAGCCTAACCGAGTTTTAACTGAAACCGGAATTCCATTCTTTTCCTCAGACTTTGCTCCACGTTTGGCAGCTCGGACAATTTTAGCGGCTGATTCGGGATTTTTAATCATGGCTGAGCCACAACCTTGCTTTTCAATTGATCGATCAGGACAACCCATATTTATATCCACCCCATCAAAACCAAGTTCAAGGCATAAGCTAGCCGCGTATTCCATATGGCCCTCATCACTCGAGAAAAGCTGAGCCACAATCGGTCGCTCGGTCGCGTCATACACCAGATCCGCCATTAGTTTCTCGCGACCCTCTGGCGTCGCCCGCACCAATCCATCAGCCGACACAAACTCCGTCCACATCACATCTGGCCCACCAATTGTTCCGTCGGCACGCTCATGAGCGCTATATTTGGCGATCATACGTCGAAACGCCGCGTCAGTGACATCCGCCATCGGCGCTAAAACAAAGAAAGGGGTTGGTAATTTTTCCCAAAAATTCATGACTTATAGTTGTATCACACTTTGTGTGAGTGTCTAGAGCAAAGCCCGCCACAGGTTGCGTTAAAGTCAATAAAATTGTATTGTCTTCATCGGAATTGTACAGGAGGACACTGTGATTAAAAAACGACGATATAATATAGATATCAAAAAACCAGAAAAATTGATTTTTAGAATCAAAAAAATCAACAAGAGAACTGGTGTTGAGACTGAAAAAGAAATCTTAGTTAGAAGATACACAAAATTAGACCTTTATATATTGAGACTTTTGACTAAACCCATGTCTATCTACGATCTTAGGTTAAGAGCAGAGAAAAAAATTCACCCCGAAGATATAAATACTGTTTTAGAAATGTGGATTAAGAAATGTGTGGTGAAAAACATTAAAAAACCTATCAAAATCAATGGCAGAGCAACTGAAAGAATCGTATATGAGACCAACTTCACAAATAAAATACCTATAGTATTATAAAAAACCCTCTACCATTTGGTAGAGGGTTGAATTTATTTTTTGTTGAAAAATATTTTTTCAACAATGTCATCCAAGATCAATACTTGCATACATATTACTTTACAAGTTTCTTTACGAAGTGAAAATTCATACAGATAATTTTTATACAACAAAACAAAAAATGAGACAGAAAGAAGCCCAACAATAACCGAATTAAAAATAAACAGCGATTGAGCAAGGTCGTCGAGTGCAATCATCGCAAAAAATATGTTAATCAAAAATAGAAAAAGTGTCATTTTAAACGAATTGACTATTTCGCCAAAAGTCTTAGTCACCAATTTCTGACGACTAAAGGGTTGAGTGATATCGCAATACACAACTTTTCCACTCTGAATATAAGTCATACATTTACTTAATGAAATCACTTCTGACATCTCATTTCTAAGTTTGTTTCCCTCTTGTATAAATTTTTCATTCATACAAGTATCCGACAAAAGTGAAGTCAATCTTAGTTTGTCATATTCTTGTATCAGCGGTAAAAATGGTTTTACAAAACTTACATCACCTCTAAGCACACGCAATACTAAAGGATTTTGACTACTTAAAAATAACATCTTCAGTCTATCCATTCCTGCTCTAGGATCGTTTTCTTCTTTTAAGATTTTCTCAACCTCTTCTTGAAAAGTTAAAGATTGTTTAGATGTATTATTTTCCAATTTACTTCTCCTTTTGAAAGTGCCAATTTTAAGAAAAACTTAAATTTTCCACTTGCCACATTATCATAACTGTGTTTAAAATTCAAACCTGACACAAAATAAAACCACTCTGTGAACCATGCAGTTTTTAAGGTTATTGGTATTATCTAACTCTACTCAATCCCCTCTTCCGTACCAGTCGCCGCTAAAGCTGAAGCACTTGATACTTCTGGCGCCACTATTTTCTTAGCCAAATTTTCATCTTCACCTTCACCTCCTTCAGTCGAAGTAGCAGTAGCAAATTCAACTTCTTCGTTGACATACACCTTGGCACCAAAGCGCAGATCAACATATTGAAAATTACCCGGATTTAAATGTGCAAATTCTTTGGATTGATGTAGGGTAACAAGGTAATTAAAGGTCTCTTTAGTATCCGCCTCTAAAGTGGCTCTAATTTCACCTCCGTCAGACAAAGAATAAAATACATCCCGCACAGTATCTACTTCAATTTCTGTTACATACCAATCTCTAGTTGAAAGTAGATGACTAAACTCCTTAGTCTTATTAAAATCATCCTCATCAATAAAACTGGTTCGCAACTGTGGATCTTCACCAAGCTTATGGTAACGAACCAAGCTTTCGCCAGTAAGTTCTGGTGCTCGACCAAAGGCAAAGCCAAATTCGTCAATAAAATAACAAATGTCGTCATTTTCATTGCACCACAAGGCATAGGGTAGATATTCAGAAAACGTAACAGCAAGTTCGGTGCTCGATATCTTCTCTACCTTCACATCTCTAATCCTTTCAATTTCCTGAAGTTTTTCCAAAATTTTATCTTCAGGATAAAACCAAGAAAAACGTCGCGGAACAAGATGCCAATAATCTCCCACTAAAACTTCATCAACCTTAGCTTTTACCGTCTCAGCCTGGATAGTTTCACTATCAACCGCATGAACACTGGAAATAGTCACGGAAGATAGTCTGGTGCCATACCATATACCAGTTAAAATTAAGGCCACTCCTGAAAATAGAAATAAACCAAGTAGCACTTGCCTAATTATCAAAACCTTTTCTGGCTCCAGATAAAACTTCTTCTTATTAAACTGTCTGCCTTTTATTGGTTTCATGCTGGCATAATGTTAGCATATTAAAACCTCTATTTATAAGTACTAAATTAAACTTTCTTATAGTTAGCACCAATCTTCCACACTCCTTTCTCTCTAAAGGCGGGGATAGTTTGCCTTCTACCAGCATTTATAAGACCAGCCAGTGGTAATGAGTGGGTTTTAGCATAATCTGCTAATGTGACAATATCTTGACCCTCTAAATAAGTAATTCTCTTATTTAGACCCTCAGCCAAAGACAAGTGGATTATTTTTTCCATTTCTTTAGTAGATTTTGTGTCACGAAAATATGTAAAGGTTTTATAATAAAAACCTTTTTCCTTGTCACGAACAATTATATTTGGATAACCGTATTCCTGCAGTTGCAAGTTTATGAGTACTCGTCCGATTCGGCCATTACCGTCACAAAATGGATGTATAGTTTCAAACTGAAGGTGAAAGTAAGCAATCTTAGCAAAAACATCGAGCTCCAGATTGGTTTTATAATCGTTAAGTAAAATTTCTATCATCCTTACTACATGTTCTGGAGCAGGAGCTACATGTTTTCCTACACGTACATATTCATTTTCTTTGCGAAAACGACCGGCGATTGAGTCATCGATACCACCGATCAAAAGTCCATGAATAAAAAGAATAGTATCTGGATTAAGAGCAATTGTATCTTTTTTTGCTCTAATATATTCGTAAACACGAGCCAAATTTTTTGCTTCAAAAACTTCACGAAGTGAATAGTCCTTTGAAACCTCAAGATCAAGTAACACTCTCTCAGTATCAGCTAAAGTCAAAGTTGAGTTTTCAATTGCGTTGGAGTTATAGACCGATTCAGCTAATTCAACCTCTTCAAGGATATTCAACAAAGACTCCTTACCAAGCTTGAGCTGGTCAAATTTCTTTTTTAAAGCAATTAAATTCTGAACTTTTTGAGTTGACTTTAACATAAATATATACCTATATTATAGTAAATTTACGTTTATTGTCAAGAAAAACGTAAATTTACCTCAAAATCACGGTAAATTTACGTTTATTATCAAAACTAAGAAATCACCTCCTTACCCATAAATGGTCGCAGAGCTTCAGGGATAATAATTGAACCGTCAGCTTGCTGGAAATTTTCGATCAATGACACCAAAATACGCGGAGTCGGAATAGCGGTACAATTCAATGAATGAGCATAACGCATTTTTCCTTCCGCATCTCGATAACGGATATTAAAACGGCGAGTTTGGAAATCGTGAAAATAAGAAGCGGAGCTGATTTCGCGATAAGTTTGTTCTCCCGGTACCCAAAGCTCAATGTCGTATTTCTTCACCTGCCCTTGTCCTAAATCTCCTCCACAATTTAATACCGTTCGATACGGAATATTTAATGACTCAATAAATTCCTCAGTGTTGCGATTTATCCATTCATGCAAACGTACACTTTCGGCGTGCGACGCTTCACACAAAACCACCTGCTCAACTTTATTAAACTCATGCACGCGAATTAGACCTTTTGTATCTTTTCCGTGACTGCCCGCTTCCCTTCGGAAACACGGAGAAAAGGATAAAAACTTCACCGGAAACTGTGAATGTTCCAAAACTTCATCGGCATAAAAGCCCATAGTGGAAACTTCACTCGTACCAATGAGATAATCGTCATCTTGAGTCTTGTACACATCATCGGCGTCGTTTGGCAAATGCCCTGTTCCATACAAATTACTTTTTCGTACAATCGAAGGACCCAGAAGTGGCTCAAAACCTTTCGCCATAAAAAATTGATTGGCGTAATTCCAAATCGCCCAAGATAATTTTGCACCATCACCTCGCAAATAGTAGCCACGAAAACCATGCACCTTTACCCCTCGTTCAAAATCCGCCAGCTTATGCTTAGTCATTAATTCCACATGATCTTTAGCTGGGAAATTAAATTGAGTTTGTTCACCCCATACTTTTATCTCCAAATTATCTTTATCGCTGTCTCCATCTGGAACAGACATGTCGGGAATATTGGGAATTTGTAGCATCAACGCTTGCCACTCCACCATCACCGGTTTTAGAGATTCTTCTGCCCGTTGAATTTCGGCTTTTAGATCCTGCATTTCGAGAATAAGCTGACCACGACGCACCTGATCTTGCCCAGCCTGAACAATATCTAAAGAAAAGCGATTTTGCTCGGCCTTTCGGTTTTCAAGACTGGTCATAATTTCGCGTCTTTGGTCATCGACCGCCAAGAGTCTATCAACATCAACGGTAATTTTCTTCTTTTTAGCCGCCATCTTCACCAACTCAGCGTTCTCGCGAATGAATTTTATATCTAACATAAATGCAATTTTATAGTCGTATGATTATACCTTATAACCCGAAACGAAAGAAATCGGCTAGTTGGATTTAAGAACAATTACTCATTATTGAGATTTAAATAAAGTTATACTGGATTAAAAAACACCACACTTCAAGTATGATGTTTTTATAAAATCTAAAAGACTTGGTTTAAATTAATGCTCTCTATTCCAATCAAAAACAGGATATGTTTTTTCGATGTCATGTCCACTATATTTTGTATATCCAAGATTAATAAGTTCTTCATAAGCAACCAAAACATCTGGTGGAATGTCTTGTGGTATTTGAAACCCTTTTGCAGGATATTCCTTGATTCTATATAAATTACCTACCAATACATCTACCCAGTTTTCATGCTGTCTCTCTGTTGCATACATTTCGAATGTTACACTAGGAGAAGTTACAACACAATCTGCTTCGGGCCATTGTTTACGAAAAGTCACATACACCCGACGTTCCACATATGGCTTATGCACCAGAATAAAAGAGTTGAAGTTCAAATCTTTTTCTTGAAGCAACTTTCTAGTGAATATTATATTCTCACCTGTGTTGGTGGACTGAGATTCTTTTATAATTCTTTCTTTAGATACTCCATTTGCAATAGCTATATCTGAGAATACTTCCGCTTCTTCTTTTAAAAGATAGGACTCCCTACCACTAGCACCTGAAAAAATAATATACGGAGCATAATTTTGATAGTAAAGCTCAACTGTCCGCTCTGCAACTCGTGTTTCATTTGACCCGAAGGCAAAAATTGCATCCACAGAACGAAGTTCATGATGCATTAACATGTAGCTCCAGATGATTTTTGCATTTGCAGTAACTTTACTCACTGGAATATTATAACATTTTGTTTTCTATAAGTAGACCACACAAATAATCAATACCAACTTTACCTTCCCATTCAGTTTTTAAGATAGTATGATTTAGGAAAATAAATATGAATACTGAAAGCAAAAGCCGATGTTGGGAGAATTCTGTTTTACCTAAAGTAACGACTGCCTTTAATAATACCGAACAAAGTATTTCAAAACCAACCAAAGCTGAACTGGAAGCAAAAATCAAACAACTTGTACAAATTCTCCAACTCCTACAACAATTACAAAACTACAAGCACTGGTCTAACTTTCTTTTTATTTATACATCAACCCAAATTCTCCTGCACCTCCCTAGCTCTCTCAAGCAACTCAGCCAGATTTGTTCTAAGATATTCCCCTTCACCCTCTTTAGCCCATTTTGAGTGAGTGGTGTAGACAACATTTATTAAATCAATATCCACCATTTCTTTAAGGGCGTTAAGAAGGGTGGTATTTCCATCAATTACTTTAAGTTCTCCTGATTCTGTTAGTCTAATAGAGATCTCTTTGGTTTTTAAAATTTCATAAATATCACCATCTAATCTTTTCTGATCAATTTCCGACTTTGGTCGTCCAAAATTTATCGTCACCCCTGCCACAGTTTCTTGATGGTTTTCGTTGATTTCTGCCTTATTGAGATTTATAAATTTTTCAAACATATTCTTTGATTAATTATCACGTGAAATTTTACCATGATTTTACTATGACACGTCTTCCTTCCCATTCAGTTTTTAAGATAGTATGATTTAGGAAAATAAATATGAATACTGAAAGCAAAAGTCGATGTTGGGGTATTGATGACACAGATAAACTCATGGCTGATTATCATGATTTTGAATGGGGTAAGCCGGTGCATGATGATCGTCATCTTTTTGAAATACTCATTTTAGATGGCGCTCAAGCGGGGCTATCTTGGCGGACAATTTTAAGTAAGCGGGATAATTATCGCCAAGCTTTTGATAATTTTGATGTAAATAAAGTTGCTTTATACAATGACGAAAGAGTGCAGGAATTGATGAATAATGCTGGTATTGTGCGTAATTTATTGAAAATAAAATCCGCTACTAGAAATGCTAAAATTTTTATTCAAATCCAAAAAGAATTTGGCTCTTTCGATAATTATCTCTGGGGATTTACTGACGGAAAAATCACCAAGAACAACTGGCAAAAACAATCAGAAGTCCCTGCCACTTCTCCCCTGTCCGACAAAATTAGTAAAGATTTGAAAAAACGTGGAATGAATTTTGTCGGCTCAACCATCATTTACGCTATCATTCAAACTGTCGGAATAGTAGATGATCATTTGGTTGATTGTCATAGGTCTTGGTAGTTTTAGATTGATAAATTACTTATCAGCGCTATAACAACCTGTCATTTAAATCAAAAATAACCTAAACTTCACACATGCAAACCTCAGATGATTTTGTGGAATATATTCTTGAGTCACTTTCCCCGCTTGGGAAAATTTCTGCTAGTAGAATGTTTGGTGGGGTTTTGTTAAAAGTTGAAGGACGACAATTGGGTATTATTTTTAAGGACGTTTTATATTTCAAGGTCACCGATAAAATTCTCCAAGAAAAATTTAAAGCTGAAGGTTCAGAACAATTTGTCTACACTAAGAAAACCGACCCTAAACCCATTATTATCAAAAATTGGTGGTCGGCTCCCGACAGAATTATGGATGACAGCACCCTAATGGTTGAATTTGCCAAATTTGTTTTAGAGCAGGAGTAGATTATAACTAGGAGAAATTAAGCGGACTTATTGACATTAAATTTAGAGTCAAACATCTTAGCTAATTTTAAAACATTTAGGAACGCGGGTAATGTTTTGTTTTATATGCCTCAATACTACAAAGAACTTTCTTTAATTTAAGTGAAAAAATTTCTATCTCACTTTTAATTTTTTAGCTGAATCTTCCCACCCCTTATATATTTCAACCCCGATATTTGCAACATCTCCTCCACTAGCCTTTACTACAACCATCTGATTAAATAATATACACATCTGATTTAGGCTGTCGATATGATGATTCAAAACTAAAATATCAACTTGGAAGAGTGAGAGTTCCTTAGGTAAAGGATTGAATTTTTTAAGTGGCAATGTTGTAAAGAAATCATTACGCAATGGTATGTTTTTTAATACTGGAAGTGAATCTCTATTACAATTAACATTTTTAATTTGACCACTCAAGCTAAGGATATTATTTTGAGTTAATACTATTTTTCATTTTCTAATAAAAATACCAGCTCCATGCCATACAATAATCTAAAGCATCATCGCGTGTTTTAAAGTCTTTTACTGAGTCTTTTCCTAACTTATATGTATCTGTATTATATAATGCAATTCTATTTAAACAGTCTTGCTTTGGCATAAAATGACCAAAAAACCACGCGGATAACAAAATTAAGACAATATACTGATTTTCTTATGATCAAATAAACATCCCAAAATACTTACCTCGCCATGCTAAAATCCACACATGTCCTCTACTCACGAAATCAAGCTCCTCAATCCATCGGATTTTGTGCCAAGTACCTCTATAGCTTCATTACCTTAAGAATACTTATGAATCAAGGAGGCAACATAAGTCTGATACGGAATACCTTCTTGCATAGCTTTTGTTTTTAATTTCGTTAGATCACGTTCTGATAATCGCACAGTAATAGTTTTATTTTTAGCGGTAGTATTTCGAGCTATTTCTTGTAAACGAACCAATTCAACTTTTG
Organism: Minisyncoccota bacterium; assembly: GCA_018062385.1. Classification (GTDB taxonomy): domain Bacteria; phylum Patescibacteriota; class Minisyncoccia; order Phycocordibacterales; family UBA918; genus OLB19. The sequence goes on along the minus strand of JAGOSI010000012.1, from coordinate 7,548 downwards.
TAACAGGTTTTATATCAGCACGATTAACACGTGCTTCCATAACCTTTTCTTCTTTTGTGAGTTTAAAAATATGTTTCATATTTTAATTTTTATTTTGATTATTAACTTCTCTAAAACGTTTTGTCTCTTCATGTGACGGATATGCTGTTTTCAAAAAAATCTTTTCCTCTTCTTCAACATAAGGCACTTCGTATATATAATCTTCTATCAAAATTAGATAGACTCGCTGGTGTTCATAGGGAGGATGATTGGCTACAATTCCAACCACCTTACCATTTTCAATACATTCTTTTATAAATTCAAATGAAATACCTCGATTTTCCATCAACCATTTATTTTTATCATTGTCCCAATCAAAATACTTCATGTATAGATAATATGATATACATTGTATGGCAACATGTCAATATGTTGCATGAATTGCAGTGTGATTAAATAAACATCACAAAATACTTACCTCGCCATGCTAAAATCTACCCATGTCTCATGAAATCAAACTCCTCAATCCTTCGGATTTTGCACCAAATAATCTTGGTTCTTTGTTGGAAATTCCCCAACCGCCCGACCAAATGTGGTGTCAGGGAAAATTGCCACCAGCTGAATTAAAACTTTTAGCTGTGGTTGGTTCGCGTAAGTACACAACCTATGGCAAGCAAGTGGTGGAACATCTAATAAATGGCTTGGCTGGTTATCCTGTTGGGATTGTTTCTGGTTTGGCTCTTGGTATAGACGGGCTAGCACACGAGAATGCTTTGAAAAATAATTTGTATACTTTAGCAGTTCCGGGAAGTGGACTAGACGAAAGTGTACTTTATCCTGAAACACACAAGAAATTGGCGGAGAGAATTTTGACGGGCGGCGGCGGACTGATGTCTGAATTGCCACCAAAGTCCGCCGCCGCTTTGTGGACCTTCCCTAAACGAAATCGCATTATGGCCGGACTTTGCCACGCCACCATTCTCATTGAGGCTGGAGAAAAATCCGGCACCCTCATAACTGCCCGCATGACAGTTGATTACAATCGCGAACTCCTTGCTGTCCCCGGCAGTATCTTTTCTAAAAATTCCCACGGCACCCACCAATTTTTGAAATTAGGCGCCACTTTAGTCACCGACGCTAGCGATATTCTCGCTGTTCTAAATATCGAAGAAGAAGCAAATACAACTTCCACTCCCCAACCTGAACTTTCAGAGATGGAAGAAAAAGTTATTCAAGCCCTGCTCGAACCTCTCGACCGCGACACTCTTATCAGAAAGTTAAATATCCCCACCAGTGAAGCTGGAATCATCCTCATGACCATGGAAATGCAGGGGTATATCAAGTATGAATCTCCACATTATCGGAGTTTGGTTTAGAAGATTAATTAAGAGAAATATTCCCGTTTATTCATTCCCGCACTCCCTCTTGCATTATGATTTTTTTGCTGTAAAATGTACCTAACGTTATGATTCGATTTGAACAAAAAAAATCAAGAAATACAATGTATTTTTACCTTACTGAACGAGTTTTAGTAAATGGTATTTTCAAAAAAATACAGGTTTTTTTAGGTAAAAATGTCCCTACTGATACTAGGAAGTTTTTTATTACCTTACAGAAGAAAGAACAAGATTTGGTACCAAAAAAGAACCCTTATATTGATTCCTCCTTATTGTCTGTTCATTATCACAGAATCGAACAATCACGTCTGGACTGGAAATATTTCACCGCCCAACTCACAGAAGCTAAATTGCAAAAGTTAATGAATCAATTTGCTATCACTTTTATCTATGAGTCCAATGCCATCGAAGACAGTCGCTTGTCACAACAAGAAGTTGAAGCAATTGTTCGTAAACAATATATTAAAAAATCACTCCCCCGCCACGAGGTACAAGAAGCCGAAAATGCCATCGAAGCATTTGCTCTTATTCAAGACATAAACTTTTCATTAACTCAGAAAAATCTGAAATTACTACATTCCATAGTAACTCAAAAATTAGATGTTCCCACCGGTTTTAAAAAAGAAAATATTGTCGTCAATAATAAAGAGACAACTGATCCAAAAAACGTAAAAGAGGAACTAAATAAATTATTTATGTGGTACAAAAATAGTAAAAACACTATTCATCCGTTTGAGCGAGCTATTATATTCCACAATCGTTTCGAACACATTCACCCATTCACCGATGGCAACGGTCGTGTCGGTCGCCTCATTTTAAACTGGATGTTAATTAAAGATGGTTATGGAACAATCCTATTTAGAAACCGTAATCGTATAGCTTACTTTAGCGCTTTAAATAAAGGTGACGAGGGTCGTTATAAAAATCTACTAACACTCGCCAGCAAAACTTACGCGGATACTATTACTGAACTAACTAAATAATAGCTTTTGACTCCTTAACCATGGAAATGCAAGGTTATATAAAATATGAATCTCCGCATTATCGGAGTTTGGTTTAAACTAAATTTCTTAATTAAAATATAAGATACATAATTCCACTTGGTTTCACTTACTAGCTAAATCTGCTAATATTTCCTCATGAATAATTTACCTAAGAACGAATTTTTTGGCATAAATAAGTTTCCTAAAGGTTGGGGGATTGTGGTTATGCCTATTTCTATGTCGAGAATTGCTACTGGGCAGTTGGCAGACAGGTGTGTGGAATGGATTCTTGATTTTGGTGATAAAAAAATAACCGAACCCAAAGTTGGTATAAATTTTTTGTATACGGATTTTCTTTATCTTTTGACTGAAGAAAAAGTTAGTACTCTTAAAGAATTATTTATGATTGAGGTCATAAAACATAAAAATGCTTTACAAAAACTATTGCAGAAGAATAAAAAGAAAGCTCAAATTCAACACGCTTTCACTTATCAAAATTGGAACGAATTGTATATTAGTACGAGGGATTTTGATGGTGATCTTCGCCTACTTCGTAGATTGTATAAGGAAGATGAATTGTTACAAAAATATATTGACGAAGATATTGAATTTTATAGTAAAGAGAAAACCGAAACTCAGATCAATTTCTTTTTAGAGGAGCATTTGGTGGTATTTCTTATTCTCTTTAAGCAAATGACTTTACGAAATGAGTATGTACTTGGTCGTGAAGAATGGATCCTGCTTGCATATCCTGGAGTACCAAGTAAGGCACTGGTTTATATTTTTCAAAAAAATCCTTTTAATTTAAAAACCGACAATCCATATCTAGGACAATATAATCTTGAAAATAGTAAGTTTTATGATTTCAGTCGATTTGATTTGGAGGCGTGGAATTATGAATAGAATTCCATATCGGAGTTTGGTTTAAAGTCAAATTTATTTACATGAAAATATTACGCAATTTTGTAAAACTTAACATATAGTTGTTCAAAACAATTTTTTCATGTAATTTTACTGCTAACATACAAACATGTTTACAATTCTATTTCTTTTCTTTTTCCCAATTGCGCTATTACTTACGCACTACTTTCTACATCTTTTTTATACCTGTGAAGTAAGTGAATTTTATTATTTAAAAATATTTCTAGCTGTATTTATTACCTTATACCTGATAAAGAAAATAAAACCTTTTACTAATAAAATTAACATCAATTCATCTTTATCAAATATTGGTATATTGCTCATAGTACCCATATCGATATTAATTTATTTTTTCATGTTTTCAGTATACTTCCCTGCCTTATTTTACAGCGAAAACGCAGGCGGTAATGGTGGCATCAAACAAACTATTGGAAATATGAGGTCACAAGCTAATTTATATTATAAACAAAATAATTTCTCATACGAAAATATGTGTACTGACGAAACATTTACAAAACTTGCAGGACATCTAAAAACTTATGGCTCTAATCAATCTTGCTTGGGTTTAATCACAAAAAATATTAAACCGAAAAAACAAAACTTCACCTGCAACTCTACCACTGATTCATACGCAGTAGAGGCTCTCTTGATGCCTCAATTTAGACAAAGTATTTTTGATTTATCAGAAAAAGTTTACTTGTGTGCTGATTCAAAGAATACGGTTATTGAAAATAATACTTCTATCGGCTCATCCACTAGTTGTGTAATTAATAAAATATAAAAAATATTTTATTTTTCTAGAAGCATATCAAATATGAATCTCCGCATTATCGGAGCTTGGTTTGAGTTGTGTTAAACCCTTAAAACCTAAACACTTCCCACTCATAATCTCTAAGAATCACCAATTCCAAATCTTGGGCAGTATTTTTTAGATTTTCAACTGAAGGTGTGTACGGCGGTAATTCTGGACTTTCATAATGGCAAACCACTCGTAATGGAGCTAGACCTAGACCTTCACGAACATCTGCTTTTGCATGATCTGCACCATACTTAGCTATAGCATAAGCTCCAGCCGATGATCCTGCTACTGTCTTCCCTTCAAGTAAGGGTTGCAGGTCTGGATAATTTCTTAATATAGTCAAAAGCTTATTTGTACTGCCACCATGTATATAAATAACATCCGCTTGCTTTATTTCATTTAAAAAATTCTCTTGGCTGGCATGTATAAAATTTAATTTTTTATCAGATATCGCTGATTGAAATTTTTGTACTTGTTCAGTAAATACTTCAGATGTATCTTCCTCTCTTGAAGCAAAATATACCAGTAAAACCACTCCTCCATCTACAATATCTTTCACAACTTCCTCATAAAATTTTCTATTGGAATCGTTTTCTTTTCTTGAAAATCCACCGTGTAGTACAAATTTTGTCATGTTTTTAATACTATCATAAAAAATATTAGAGTTTTTAAATATAAAAAAGACTACTCATAAGAATAGTCTATTGTGTGGAGAAATCTGTTTTTGGCATTTTTTCCAGTTAAATAATGTTTACAGACTACACGCCGTCTGCTGTGGCGAGGTATTTCTACCCAACACTCACATGTTTTTTCATTGATTGCTTTTGAACAACCGAGACATGCGGAAATGTTTTTTTGCATACTGGGCAAATTTGTGGAGCTTGCTGATGTGGCCCACTAACACCTATCACATCCCCGCACGGAAGTTTCATCTCCCAATAAAAACCCTTCAACTCAACCGTTGCTATACTCATTTTTCACCTCTCATTTAATTTTAAAAGAACCAACTCTATCAATCTTCAAATTTTATTTAAAGATTGAATAAAGTGGAGAAACTGCTAACAAGCCAGTTTCTCCAATACAAATCTAGGCTTCGATAATAATATCTAGCCTATCATTAGATTGGTCATCTATAGAAAATAATACCCTCTTTTCAATAGATAGACAGTTAATCATGTGAAGAATCTTAGAATTCATCACATCCACATGAATGGTTTGGTATTCTGTTGACATCATATGGTCAGCAGTCGCTTCTAACAACCTATAACCAACTCCCAGACCCCTATACTCAGACAAAACATACAAAGCAACTATAGTTGGCTGTCCTATACCCATTTCTCCCTTTGAAGCAATGGTAGAAATTCCAACAATTTCATCGTCAGCATTAGTAGCCAATACAACCTTGTCTACACACGACCATCTATCTCCTGATAGAAGAATCGCTACTGCCAAACTCGATCTCGTGGCACGAAGCATGTTAATCCATGAGATCACTTTATCTTTATCAGTAATTTCAAACTTAAAAGACATGTTTGCCTCCATTTTGTTTTAAAATAACTCTATCAATTCACCAATGATGATGAACTGAATAAAGTGGAGAAGCTTGTGTAAACAAACTTCTCCAAGTATTCCAGTCATTATTTCCAAACTTCTGTATCGCTAGCTGATACTTTATATCGGTATTCTGACCAAGAACAATAGAGTAGAAAGTTTTGCTTTATAGACGATTACTTTCTTCTCGTCTTCTCTAATTAATTTTAATTATCTCAATGGCTACAAGCATTGGCCCAACAACACTTTGTATACAATGAAGATGTGATATTTCACCACATCACATCTACCATTTAATTAAAATAACTATTAGCATTTAAGCCAGAGAGAACCTTACGGACACGCCTTAGGTGTTAACCACTTAGATCACACACCTTCTTCTGACCAAGGTTCTTAAGCCAGGGGGAACAAAAACTCTATCAATCTTCAAATTTTATTTAAAGATTGAATAAAGTGGAGAAGGTTATAAACAAACTTCTCCGAAAATGTAAAATTTATTTTTTCTCGTCAAGCAACTTGATGTATGACGATTTCACAAGAAAGTCAATAGTATGCTCCCTAAAAATCGGCATATTCTCAAGATCATCCTTATCAAAGTCTTCTGACTTTATCTGTTTATCACTAATATAAGCGTGATAGGAAGGACTTTTTGTCTCCTTAAAGAAATAAAGAGATAAGTCCGTACGACTCATATCTTCTTCCTCTTCTTGGGAAAGAAATTTTTTTATAAAGAGAATGAACTGACCCTCTCTCACTTCGTTAACCATTTCTTCTTTTGCAAAAACTACGCCCACGGGATAACCCATCAACTCCTTTAATTCATCCCCCGTTTTACCACACTCTTGAACATACACATGCTCAAGTATTCCTGTTGTCGAAAATATATTCTGTGTAGCACAAAAAATTTTTGTGTGGTATTTATTTTTCATCTCTTTCTCCTCTATTGATTTAAAGAACCAAACTCTATCAATTCACCAATGATGATGAATTGAATAAAGTGGAGAAGTTAAATAAAATTAAACTTCTCCTACACTGAGAACTTTTACAAGGTGTTTCTCTAAACCTTTATCCGTTACGCGCCACGGGATGCGGGCGAGGGAGTTATCTTGACCAGGAAGGTAAAGCAGCCGCAGCAAATGCCGCCCCCAGTACTAACGAAAGCCAGAATCTAAATGATTCCACACCCTCATGCACCGACACCGCCGAGAAAAATACTATGTGATAGAAGACTTGCTGCAATACTGCCGCCAACACAACAAATACTACAATAAGCAGTACTGCCATTTTTATTTTATTCATTTCACTTCTCCTTAAATTATTTTAAAAGAACCGAACTCTATCAACTTTCAAACTTTTGTTTAAAGGTTGAATAAAGTGGAGAAACTGCTAAACAAGCCAATTTCTCCATTGTTAGTTGAGACTTTTAAAGATGTGTCTCGCATCTGCATTTTGGTCTCGTTCTGACTTATTTTATTCATCAGAATTCCCATTTACGCACTGCCGTACGCCACTTGATAGCTTCAAGTAGTAAAAGCCCACCGAAGTGGTCGCCTTAGCGTGCGACTAGCGGCTTCGTATCAAATTCGATACGAAGGAGCTCTTCGTAGCAGGAGAATTTCAGGATATCTCTATCTTGAGTATCTTTGCCTGTTACGATAGCTCTGCCACCTGCGTCACGTGCAAACTGAACACGGATTAAGGTGACACCGAGGTCACGCCGGCCGTCGACAAGCTTCATCAACACCGGAAACGGTGCGATAGCTTCGACAGCAACGACCTCTTCGCCGGAGTCTGCAAAGCGCTGAATCAGCGCTTTGACTGCTTCTACGGGATTATCTCCGTATTGCAGATCTTCAGAAACGATTTTTACGTCGTCTCCGAAAACTCCTTTGAGGAAGTCGAGGCGGTCAGCATCCAA
>JAGOSI010000046.1 GCA_018062385.1 Minisyncoccota bacterium | reverse complement strand
GGTCCACTGGCAAACACAAAACCGATCTCCGAAAAAATATTATTAATCTCATCAATCATAATTGTAATTGGATGTTGATGACCTTTTGATACTTGGTTATTTTGAGACATAAATTATTATTCCTTATCTGACACAACAGTAACGGCTTCAAAAATAAAATTACCATCCTTCACAAAAACACTGTTACGGTAAATCAACATTTCTAACTTATTACCAGGATACAAAAGTTGCACATTCTGCCATGAACGATCATCTATCTCCACCACGTAAATGCCGTCATCAAGATGCATCAAAACTAAATTTACATTGTCTGGCACAAAATCGAAATCATGAACTTTCTGCCACTTCCGATCAATTTTAATGTCAGTTCGACATACTCGGAGCTGGCTCTTGCTGTCTTTAGTGGTCGCCAACTGATCTAATTTACCGAAGTTTTGTAAACGACTATCAAAACTACTTTCGGTAGAAGTAGCCAACTGATTTGAACAATAGTAACTTGGCACCTGTCGATCAACACCAATAGCTTTAGCAAAAATATCCTCACCATTTCTATACAAAGTAATTTCGTCTCGTGTCACCGTAGTGGTCGCCAACTGAATTTCAGTAATTTCTTTGGTGATAGTGGCAAACTTAAACTTATCTTTATTTTGTTTCTCCTCAAAAACCAAACGAGCCAGCGTAGTAGACGCTTTTTCTGCAAACAATTCTTTTAGTATCGTAAATTCTGGATTCACCGCCAGAGTACTGGTTGGTGTACTAGTAGAAACTAAGTATGACTCAGAACTTGAAGCTTTAGCAAAAATATTTTTTGGTGGTACACGATAAATAGATTCCCCATCGCGAGTTAAATATTCAGTCACCGGTCTCACTTGTGGAATTATTGGCAAATTAAAGGCTTCAGCTTCGGTCACAATTTGTGGACTAACTCTTAACTCCTTAACCCAAGTATGTAAACCCGGAGCTTGAACGTGCACTCGATGGAGACCAGGATTTATACCCTGCAGGTAAGAAGCTTGTCTGAAAACTCTAGCGTCATTAGCTTCAACCTCATCCAAATAAATCTGACTATTTTCGGCTTCCGCCACAATATACAAACCACCAGTTGCTGTGATGGTCGGGGTCTCAGCAAAGAAGCTATAGCGATAACCCATGCCGTAAAAAATAAAAGCCGGGAGACTCAGCAAAAAAATCACCGTTAAGAGAATAAAGATGAAATTACGATGATTATAGGAAAGAGGTTTTACTTCAGGTTGCATAATATTACTTTACCACAGGTCTGGTTTTAGGTGTGACCCAAAAACCCATATATCGACCAAACATTAGTCTAGTCTGGGCATCCAATCCCGGAATCGCACTAAAGACAATCATCGTTGCTGGAATCATAATCCACTGCACCGCCATTACTATATACCTTAGTCGACTAGTGGTCTTTGGACGCTCTGGGATTAATGTCAAAGAGATCATAGAAGACACCACAAGGCCGAACATAGCAATAATCAACAAGTCGCGGATAATTATCGGCAGATTGTAAGACAAGACCGTTTGGTGGAAATTCTCGCCACCTAAATAGATCGGTGCCCAACCAAGAATAAACAGCATTATCGGATTAGTTACTAAAGACCAATATCCCTCTGCCTGCTGAAATGCGACCGTTATACGCTTCTTTAATGGAATGGTTGTATTTTCTCTGAAATGATAAAGGATGTAACAAAGGTTTTCAACACCGTAAGTCCACCGACGATGTTGTTTATATATCTGCACCACTGTCTGCCAAAAAGTTGGTGCTGCATTAGCATCCATTGATACCGGATATGAAAGCGGAATCACATCATACTCGCCATTGTTGGCAATCATTAAGTTCCAGTAAATTCTTGAATCCTCACTAACCATATTAGTCTGCCAATAACCAACTTCATAGATAGCCTGAAAACTAACTGAGTGTGATGAAAATGTTGCCATTCGTTCCGGTCTTTCTTGTTGGACCATTTCCCAAAAAGTACTACTCATTGCCACTACTCGCGAAATAGCCGGCGCCTCCCAAATATTATTATTAAAAATTGGTACAGGTTGGAAAGAACTCTTAAGTGGACGCTTAGCATTAATAAAATGCCAAATCAAACAGTTAAAATAATCTGGATACAAAACTGTATCAATATCAAAGATTGAAACTAAAGCTTCACTGTATTTGATTTGATTAGGATCCAGAATTTGTTGTCTCACCAACTCAGCTGCATAAGAAGCATTAGAGCCCTTGCCAGGCACTTCCCCTGGCAAATCTTTTGGATGAATGGCGGTTATAAAAAAACCGAACTGATTTGAAAATTTTTCAGTCATCAAACGACAAGTTTCATATGCCGACTCCCCCGCTCGTTCTTCTCCAGCTAAAACAACAATGATTTTTTTTGCATCATACTTTACCTTAGACAAAGCTTCGAGACTCGCCTCAACCACAGATGTTGGCTCCTTATAAAAAGGCAGGATCACAATATGGTAAATATGATTGTAAGCATACTTGGATACAACCATCTTTTCCCAATCAAGTGACATGTGGTGCCGGAGACGCTTCCAGTTATAACGTAAGTGATAGGATAAAAAAGCTGTTTTCAAAACCCAGTACAATGCAAAAGCTATTACAAAATAAGCTGCAATAAAAGGAGCGTAGATAGAAAGTAAGACAACTCCAATCAAAGTAACCCAAGAAGCCAAACCAGGTAAAATTTCTAAGCCACGGTAAAATATTCTTCTCCTTCCAGACAAATCAGTGGCTCTTCCCACATGAAAATCACTCCTACGGGCGTAGGGCAATAAATGCTCTTGGTTTGGGCTTTCCATAAATTCAGAGTATATACTGCTTTTTATGATAAATAAAGAGTATTTAAACCCAGTCTTTATCTTTCGTGTTGGAGCCACCTGTATCTTTGATACGGTATGGCCTCATTCGGAATTAAGTAAACTTGTAAAAAACAAGTTTACTTAACTCTCCCATCTCGGAGCCACCTGTCAGATTCGAACTGACGACCCACGGTTTACAAAACCGTTGCTCTACCAACTGAGCTAAGGTGGCTTTTTTGTGTGTTGCTATATTAAGCTGATTTTCAAAAAAGCGCAATACTGTTTTTTGAAAAACTGCACAAACTTATTCTCTCTCCAACTTTTTTGCCAATAATTCCCCTTTTTCCTTTTCTGATAATGACACAGACTCTTTATGATCAGCCACCTGCTCCAAGTGACTTCCTTGCTTCAATTTTTTACGTTCAATTTTTATCACCCTAGCTCGGTCGCGATTACGCATAAAAACCACTTCCAATCTATCATAAATTTTAACCAAAACTGTCAAGATTAATTGTAGAAATCGGTGAATACTATAATACCAAGACAGCTTGATAATATGTCGACCAATGTAGTTTAACCAGTACCCAAAAAAGGTACTGATCCTTACCAAAATCATGTCAAAAAAACCGCGTAGACCAGATAATAAAATACGCTTACCTCGTCTTTTTTCAAACGATACTAAAAGCGCGTAGAAGAAAAAGATCGTTATGCAAAGTGCAAACAAGTGTTCAGCACTAATCATGACTATTTAACTGACAATCGTGAAATTTTAACAACGGAAACGTTTTCACCAAACTTTTGAACTGCTCCAGTAATCATTTCACCGATAGTGGTGTCTGGATTTTTTACAAATGGTTGCTCAAGTAGAATCTGTTCTTTAAAGTATGAAGATAGCTTACCTTCCAAAATCTTTTCCTGCATTTCAACTGGCTTGTCTTGTACTTCAGCTTGGAAAACTTCCTTAGCTTTTTCTAACACTTCAGCTGGCACTTCACTACGGGTAAGGTAGGACGGATTAGTAGCAGCTACTTGCATAGCTATTTCTTTAGCCAGAGCCACAAACTCAGTGTTTTTAGACACAAAGTCTGTCTCACAGCCTAACAATACTAAAGAAGCAACTTCATTGGTATTGTGAATATAGTGACCAACAGCTCCAGCACCGAGTTCGCGATCCGATTTCTTTTCTGCTGCCTCACTTCGCTTCTTTTTCAAGATGATAACAGCTTTATCCATATCACCCTCGGCTTCTTCTAGAGCTTTTTTACACTGCATTACTGAAATACCAGTCTTATCGCGCAGTTCTTTTAATTGGGCTGAGGTAATCTCCATACAAAAATTGAAAATTATACTTAATAAGGAACTTAGAGAAAGATTCTAATACACTTTCTCTTTAATTACACTAGGCTCGTGGTGTACGAGTGTAGGTACTAGTACGAGGTGCAATAACTGGCTTTGGTACGTATGTAGAACGTCCTTCCGCAAATGATGTTGCTAGCTCATTTAGAACCATAGCCACACTACCTTGTAGAGCATCGTTGACCAAGATTGGATAATTAACTTCTTTTACGTCACAGTCAGAACTCATTATACCAATTACCGGCACTTTCACATCCATAGCTTCCTTGATTGCAATGTGATCATGTCGTGGATCAACTACGATCATCAAATCTGGAATCTTATTCATAGAGCTAATGCTCTCAAAGTTAAACTTTAGTTTATCAACTTCACGACTCAAAACTAATCTCTCCTTTTTGGTGTATTTTCGTTCTAGTTCACCTGATTCATTTTCACGGTTAAGTTGTTCAAGGCGAGCAATACGCTTTTTGATCTCTGGTAGATTAGTGAAAATACCGCCGATCCAGCGATTGACAATAAAAGGCATTTCTACTTTCGTTGCAGCTTCTCTTACTAGCTTTACAATTTCATCCTTAGTACCAACAAAAAGGACAGTTTTTCCATTTTTACCAGCTTCGTTAACTAGCTCTTTAGCCTGAACTAAAAGATCAGCGGTTTTTTCTAGATCGAAAATATCGCTTCCCTCTTTAGTACCGAATAAGTAAGGAGTAACCGTTGGATGACGACGACTCTTTTTAAAACCGAAATGAGCACCTACTTTAAATAGGCGTTCGATGAGTGATGAATTGTTAGTTTGTGTTGACATAATTAAGACTAAAGCAAAAACGCGCAAGGCGCTTAAAGCACGGTGATGTTAGCATATCTACCGAACCTACGCAACCATTTCCTCGTC
>JAGOSI010000045.1 GCA_018062385.1 Minisyncoccota bacterium | reverse complement strand
AAGTTGCCGGGGCTTTTTATTTATAAATTATTATTAAGCAACCATCTCAATTTCTGTTAGTAGATGATTGGCTAGTACGCTTAGAGTCATTTGTCCCGAAGTGCCATCACGACTTTCTAGTGTCACATTCTTCTCTTGAATTTCTTTGTCACCGATGACAATAAAGTATGGCAACTTATCTTTTTTGGCACTGCGGATTTTTTTACCAAGAGAGTCATTATGATCTTCTAAGGTAACCCGAAGACCGATAGCTTTTAGTTCGGTATAAACATGAGTAGCGTATTCTTTTTGGGCATCGCTAACAGGGATGACACGAATCTGTTCTGGCGACAACCAAAGGGGAAAAGCCCCGGCAAAATGTTCGATCATGATCGCCATGAATCGCTCTAGTGAACCAGCAATTGCTCGGTGAATCATTACCGGAGTTTGCTTGGCGCCTGTTTGGTCAACGTAAGATAGTTTAAAACGATCTGGCATGACGAAATCAAGCTGGGCAGTAGCTAGCTGACGTTCACGACCGAGAGCATCCAAAAACATGAAATCTAGTTTTGGCCCGTAGAACGCGGCCTCACCTTCAATTTTTTTGTAAGGCAAACTCAGTTTCTGGGCTACTGTTTCCAATATGTTTTCAGCTTTGTCCCAAGTATCTTTATCACCTAAATAACTATCAGGATCCTGTGAGTCACGGACAGAAAGTGACACCCAAAAATTGCCTTCTTTGTACATACCAAGAGATTGATAAAATTCCCGAATCACATTTACAATATTTTCAACTTCCTGTTCTATTTGGTCGACAGTACAAAAGACGTGTCCGTCATCTTGAGTAATACTGCGTACTCGAGATAATCCAAGAAGTTCACCTTGCTGTTCGTCGCGATAGACCATAGTGGTCTCAGCGTAGCGAATTGGTAGCTCTTTGTATGAGTGAGGTTTGCTGTCGAAAATTTGCGTATGGTGTGGACAGTTCATTGGCTTCAAAACAAACTCAGTATCGGATTGGCCTTTAACTTTAAATAATTCATCGCCAAACTTATCCCAGTGTCCAGAAGTTTTATAAAGATCACTTTTAGTGATATGTGGAATAGAAACTTTTTGGTAGCCGAATTTGGATTGGATTTGCATGATTTTTTCTACAATTAAATCACGCATCAAAGTTCCTTTAGGAGTGAATAAAGGTAGACCAGGGCCGATTAAATCTGAAAAAGTAAACAAATCCAACTCTTTACCAAGTTTGCGATGATCTCGTTCTTTAGCTTCAGCTATCTGCTTTTCGTAAGCTTCTAATTCCTCAACCGTGTCAAAGGCTAAGCCGTAGATACGGGTAAGCATTGGATTTTTCTCGTTACCACGCCAGTAGGCACCAGCGATCTTGTCGAGCTTGAAAGCATCGGTATTAATTTCAGCTTTAGGGTTTTCCAAGTGGCCGCCACGACAAAGATCGGTAAAACCACCGCAAGTATAGAGAGTGATAGTTTCACCACGGCCTTCAATTTCATTTATTAGTTCTAGTTTAAATTGATTGCCGGCAAATTTTTCTTTGGCTGTTTCAGCACTAACGACTTCGTGAGTAAATTCTGTCCACTTGTTGAGAAGCTTTTTCATGTCTTTCTGTAACACTTTTAGATCTTCATCACCAGGTGTGTCTCCACCAGAAAAATCGATATCATAGTAAAAACCTGTATCGATTGCTGGACCTAAAGTAAGTTTAGCGTGTGGGTATTTTTCTAGTACCGCCGCCGCCAAAAGGTGAGCGAGAGTGTGACGCTTGTGTTCTAGTTGTTGGTTCATAGTTGGTTTAGTTTAGGGAAAGCAGATTGATTATTATACTTCTCACTAAGGCTTCGGCTATGCCTGCAGAGTCGTTCGAAATATAATAATCAATCTGCTTTTTGTTTAATAATAAAATCGCCCAAGTGAAAATACGAAAAAAATTCGCATATTCACTCGGACGATTTTGTAACCGCGGTTCCACCGAGTTTCTGGTGGGGCGGAAAATTTCTTTAGAAATTTTCCGCCCCACCAGCACTTTATTATCAGATTAAGATATTTTTATATATCACTTGCTTTCGCAAGTTGACGTTTGGTAGACGTCATAATCTCTGATGTTGCTTATATATCCTAACTCTAGGCAGGGAATTGGTCAAATGTAACTTTTTGGCATTGATATTAAATGTTTATGAATTTGATATTTCCCCATATCATTTCTCTGTCTTCAGCTGAAAAGTTATGTAACTCTATTTTGTATAAAAGACCATGTTTTATCACATAGACATATTCAGAAGAACGTTTTTCTTCTGGTGTAGATTGGCTTTTGTACCAATCATCAAATCCAAATAAAACATTCTCGTTAAACATACTTTTCTGTTCAAACTTAACAGTGTCTTCAGGAAAATTTCCACCGCGGGTTATGTCTTTTTCCAACCATTCAGTAATAGTTTTGTAGGGAATCTCTTTTGCGGTTATTGTTATATGGGCACCAGTATCACTTTCAGTATTGTCTGAAAAATTGATTTTGTAATATTTGTATTGCTGTCCTAATTTATCTTTACCTGAACCAAGTTCATACTTATGTAGCTCAGCTCTCTCTTTGTTTAAGTACATCTCTGAAGTTATAGTCATTGTTAAACCCAAAGTTTCATTTGTGTAGGTAGTTTCTTCTTTTGAGGCAGAGGAAATTGAGCTAGTCATGGCTGGTAATTCATTCACTACTGAAAAAGCGGGAGGAGGAAGGAAATTATTTTGTTCTTGCTGAGTTTTGTTTTTTAATAAATATAAAGAAAAAGCTATTATTAATATAATGGTTATATAGAAAAGTGTTTTAATTTTCATATTTTTTATAAATAAAATAATTAGGCGTGATATTCAAACATATCACGCCTAAACTTGTAATGCTATTGAATAAAATATACTGAATAAGTTCCAGAATTTTTCAATGTAGAGTAAAATTGAGAAAACGTTAAAGTTCTTGTTGTTACTTTTGCATCAGAATTAACGCTTGGTGTGCTATCAAAGTTGCTTTCGATTAGGGTAACCGTAGTACTAGTTTTTTTATAAACTATAGCGGTATGTTCCCAACCACTTTTTAAAAGCATTTGTATTATTTGCCCAGGAACGACATTTTTTATTGGTATGCTCATTCCTACTGCTTGACCTGTCGGATCGTCCTGCCACATGTAAAGTGACGAACTAGTAGGAGGTATGGAAAAATGTTGATCTGATGCTTCGTATACTATTGCCCGTACCCATTCTTTGCAAGATTTACCTACGATTGTGCCTAAGTCTTGTAGTGCTGTATTAACAATAAGTTTATTACGTGCTGTCTGTGTTAAATCGTGCCAAGGATCTGATGAGTTCCACGGACTGTCTGCAAGCACTGCCGTATTGCTCAGAGATATTAATGCGAAAAATAGAAAGTAATTAAGTTTCTTCACGAAATACTCCTAGATATATTAACCATACCCACCATTGAGTCTGATTGGCATTTATAAAGAACAAAAATGCTCGAAAAACTCTACCATAACGTTTTTTTTTGCAAACTAACGAATTTACAACAGCTTCGCTCTATCCAATGCTACACTCGGCTCATCATTTCTGATAGTGAGTTTTCCTTTGACAGCAATACAGTTGCCGACCGTTAGAACATTTTTTAGTTCAGTGTAAGTTTTTGGGAAGGCGACCATTTCAATCTGGTCTTTCTGATCCTCAAGCATGATAAAGGCCATTTTGTCGCCTTTTTTAGTGAGGAGTTCGCGCACTGTACTAATCATGCCAGCGGTCACTACGGGAATGCCATTTCGTTTGTCGTTGAGAATTTGAGCAATGGTAGGACGTTTGTCTAGTTCAGCTTGATGTTCGGCTAAGGGGTGACCCGATACATACACACCAAGTAATTCTTTTTCCCAATTGAGTTTTTGGATTGTGGTCGCTGGCTCTGTAGGTAATAGATTTAGAGTGTGTGAAGAACTATCGCTCATTAAGTTAAATAAGGAAACTTGTGCCGATTCTTTTTCAGAGACGCGTTCTTTGTTGAAGGTGAGCATCATTTCCATGTTGATATACATTTGTCCACGCTCACCAAAGCGGTCAAGCGCGCCAGTTGTCACCAAAGCCTCTAATGATTTTTTGTTTAAGTTACGATCATTGACTCGCGATAGAAATTCACTAAGAGAAGTAAACGGGCCGTTACTTTTTCTTTCTTTAATAATTGCATCGGCAATACCCTCGCCAAAGTTTTTGATAGTAGTGAGTCCAAAGCGAATGGTTTGTTTGCCTGGAACCACTGTAAAGTCAGCAAAGGATTCATTGATGTCTGGAGGTAGTACTTCAATTCCCATACGTTCACACTCGCGAATAATTTCTGAGATTTTCTCAGTGTCACCAGAGTCAGCGGTAAGAACCGCCGACATGTACTCGACAGGGAAGTTGGCCTTCATATAAGCGGTCTGATAGGCAACACGTCCATAACTCGCTGCGTGAGCCTTGTTGAATCCGTAAGCCGCGAAAGGTTCAATTAAGCTCCAAAGTTTTTGAGAAACGTTTTCTGATAGTTTGCCGTAGTTTACAAAACCAGTTAGAAGCTTGTCTTTTTCGGCGGCCATAACCTCCGGAATTTTCTTACCCATCGCCTTACGAAGCATGTCAGCTTCGAGCCAGCTATACCCAGCTAGTTCACGTGCAATTGCCATCACGTCGTCCTGATAGGTGATAACACCATACGATCGTTCGATGATTGGCTTCAGTCGTGGGTCAAGATAAGTTACTAAACCTGGATTATGTTTGCGTTCGATATACTGTGGAATAGATTCCATCGGCCCCGGGCGATAAAGTGCCACCATCGCATTGATGTCGTGGATGGTGGTAGGTTTGAGTTGCTTTAGGAAGGCGGTCATGCCTGATCCGTTTAGCTGAAACAACCCCATTGTTTCGCCTTTGGCTAAAATGTTAAAAGTTTTTTCGTCATTAATTGGAACATTTTCGATATCAACTTCTATATCTCTAATTGCTTTAACCCTTTTTACTGCGTCGGCTAAGATGGCAAGGTTTTTGATACCTAGGAAGTCAAACTTAAGAAGTCCAACCCCGTCTTCACCGACACTTTTCATTTCATATTGAGTTATGTATTTGCCGGTTTTGGGGTCGGGCTGAATGGGTGCGAATTGGTCGAGAGGGGCGGGTGCGATCACTACCCCCGCTGCATGCACACCAAGGTGGCGCACCCGCCCCTCAATCTGCTTAGCCAAGTCCAGCACCTCACGCGCTTCACTATCTTTTTTATACAGCTCCGCTAAATCCGGTTCAATTTCAAGAGCTCGTTTTATGGTCATGGCAAAACC
>JAGOSI010000044.1 GCA_018062385.1 Minisyncoccota bacterium | reverse complement strand
ACAACGGAACTAGTTGGTACGACTACGATAATGATTGGTCTATTTCTGTTTATTATGATTTAGACAGTCAAGAATTTAGATATATCAGCGTGTCTGTCCCTCAAGACCCTTATGGAATAGTTTTTAAACAAGACGATATATACAAAGCCTTAAACCTTTCAACATCTGCGACAGAATATTTTATCAAGGACAATATTATCGAAAAATATAATTTTATTTCTGCTGTGAGTATTTATCCAACAGGCTCAACCGACTTTTCTTTAGAGGAATATGAATAATGGAATACTCTGGTTCTAGCTCTCTATCTAATCCTCCCAGTACTAATCAGACATCTGCCACAATATCGCAACCGCCACAATTTCAGCCCAACAATTCAAATCATAAAATATTAATTATCATAATCATAATTTTTGGACTTACCTTGATAAGTGGAATTATTATTGGCATGTTCTTACTAATGAAAAAACCAGCATCAACCCAATACGGGCAAAACAGTAAAGATACGGAGATTGTGGCAAACGTGAAAATTTCTCCAACCTCAGTTCCTCAGGTAACATACGCACCAAAGCCTACCGCCACCCCTACACCGAAACCTCAGGAAATTCAGGCAGCGGAAATCTCAACTGATACCGCTGACAACTCTCAGTCATCGGTAATTTTTGACCCCAATACAATTCTAGGAAAAACGAAAGAAGAAATAATTTCTTTATTAGGTGAGCCACACGATATAGAAAATACGGATTTCGACATGACGACATTAGTCATGTATCCAAAGGAACATTCTGGTCTTCCTTACTATTTATTAGTTAACATCGACAATGTTACGAATATTAATAATGGAATACGAATTGAATTTATAGAATTCTACGAAAGAGAAACAGAAGCTGAGATGAAATCGCTTTTTAATCTTAATAATGTCGTGCCACCATATGAGTATAAATTTATATACAATAATAACGAGGATTCATATATATCAATTTCAATAAATAAATAATGCCTGACTACCCTGAAGTTATTCCAAACCAATCATCTCTCAACCAGTCGACTGTTCAGCCGATTCCTCCAAGTCCGCAAGCGATGCCAAGTCAGCCTATTTATCAGCCTCCAGTTTCCAAGAAAACACCCTCAGTTCTAATAATACTTTTAATTTTTGTGTCGATAGTATTTCTTGCTGTAATCGGAATCGGTCTTTTTCTTATCCTAAATAAAGATACTTCCTCCCCAACTTCTGACCCAAAAAATAAAAACGAATCCGTAATACAAAAATCTGATGACACACAAGAGGTATTACCAAATAAACCATCTCCCACTAACGAAACCGCGACTTCAATCGATACAAGTCCAACAGTTAACGACTTCGGTTCAGATTTACTTATAGACCTGGGGTCGCTTGCTGGACAAAATTTGACCGAGGTTACCAAGTCACTTGGGCAGACCGAGGATACTGTTAAAGATGGAACAACATTAGAAACTCGCTCAACTTATCGTGGAAGTGGTTATTTTGTCGACTTTTATTTTGATGCTAACGGCGCATTCTTAAAAATTAGTTTGTACATCATCGATGGGTATGACACTTCTGACAAAGACAAGCTTGTAAAAGTTTTTAACCTTCAAGCCGTTTCTGAAAACCAATTTACTACGAATTTTTACCAAGATCCCTCATCGAAGAAATATACCGGATTTACAATTCAACCAAAATAACAAATATTATTTGATTATTCTTAATTATTGTTGAGGATTCAAGGGATTTTGAATAGGTGTTTCAGCTGGTAGCGGACTTTGGCTAATGTTTGTTGGCGGAACCTGTTGGTAAACATTTTGAGCTGGGTTTACAGGCTGATATGGGGATTGGTTAACCTGAGGTTGAGCAGGGTAGTTAGGTATTTGATTTTGTTCAATTCTCGCCATAGTGCCATGCATTTTTTTATGTGAACGAATTATCAAAATAATAAGTAGTATTAGAACAATTAGTACTACAATACTGGTTATACCGATAATGATTATTACATCGTTTTTCTTAAGCTCCAGACTCCCTATGACAATCAATGGGCTATTATCTTCTCCAAGACTGATTTTCTCTTCCGAAATATTAATAAGAGGGGTAATCAAATCGTATTTAGAGTTATAAAGTTCCTTAGATTTTGTTAAATCAGTTACTGCCAAAGAATAATAGGTTCTCAGTAAGTTATCCAAGCCATTCTCTAAGTAGACGCTTGCTTGACCGATTTGATTATCAATATTATTTTTTACTAAGATTTTTTGTATAGACTCTACAGAAACCGCAGCGTTAAAATTTCCACCTGATTCTTCTGGGCTAACTCCATACGTCGAGATTCCAATAACCCTGCCTTTGCTATTAAGTACAGGTCCGCCACTATTTCCATGGTTAATTGAGGCATCTATCTGGATTAGATTAAAAGTGCTATTTACATTTGGTTTTATCGCAGAAATTGTTCCTTTCGTAATAGTCGGGATTGTTGAGGCTTCTTTAGAAAACAATGAACGGTTATCAGCAACACCAGGGAATCCAATTGCTTGTATATTTTGCCCAACCGTAACAAGGTTTGGGTTCTCCAAAATGAGTCCTGGAAAATTGGCAATTTCTGAATTTTTTTCTACTTTTAACACCGCAACATCTGGCGTATTTATACCAGCCACAATATCTTCTTCTGGTGTTCCGTTTTTCCATTGTTGAATCGCGTCATAAGAGCTTCTAATTGCAGAGTCGATTGTGCCGTCGACCAGGCTGGCTTTAATGTGCTTATCCTTGTCCTTTAAATCACGAAGAGTGTAATCAAACTCAAAAGCATTTTTTCCTTCCAGATAGTTCTCGTAATCTTTTTCAAGCTTAATATTATTGTTATCAATGTCGGCTATAAATCTTTCTAGTATGGCAATCAATAAATCTTGTGAAGTTTCAAATGTTGCATATAATTCTTCCTCGGTAGTAAAGTTGCTGAGAAATCCTGTTGCGTAATCTATCCAAAATTTAGAATCAGCGTTATTGATGTCCGCATATACAATGTCTTCAGGGCTAGGGTTGGCAACATGGGAATTAGTGATCAGATTCCCATTTTCGTTGATAAAAAACCCTGTTCCTTCACCTGCTGAACAAATACGATATTGCTTGCCGTTGTATTGGCTCGTCTCAGGCATTGACACTATGGTCGTGTCAACGCAGGAATTATTAAAAATATGTACAATTGAATTCTGTCCAAGGACTGACGGCTTATCAATCTCCACATCATTATTATTTTCTGTTCTCGTCCCTAAAACACGTCTTTGTAGGTTTGTATAATTAGCTGAAATTGATTTTGTAAGTATTTGTACATCAAGTGTTGCAGTAATAATTTCTGCTTCCTTTGATCCTTGGGAGTTTAAGTCGTCAGTATCGATATGAATAGCAAGATAGGAATTTAACTCTTTTACATAACCGAAATAAGTAACACTAAATGCCTTATAGGCAGGTATGCCAAGATCACTACAACAGTCAGAAGTATACGTAGAAGTCGATTTGTAAAATGTGGTGCCCAGCATCTCAACTGGTTCAGCGTCAGTTAACAATCTGTACGAATCTTTGTATACACCGTTTTTTTTAAGCGCTTCCTTTTCTTTGGCAGCTGGAAGTGATTTTTCAAAACTAGCATCACTATCTACCTCAAATCCAATAGTTAAACTGGTTAATTTTTCTTTTGATTGATCTTCACGTTTGTACTCCAAATTGACTACATGTTCCGCGTCTGAACTCCCGCTCCATTTAGTTCTGTCAAAATTAAAACTTAATCCGGAATCCGTTAAAACATAAGGCTCTATAACCACTTGAATATCTTTCTCTATTCCTTCCGAACCAGGATTAATTCCTTCAGTCAAAAGTTTTTCAAGATCGTTTTCTAATTGGTGATTAGCAAAACCACCAAGATAAGAAATTTTTACAAGGAAGTAAACATTATCTATCTTATGCACAAGAAACATCTGTATCTTATCTTGGTCATTTTTTGAAAAAATACTTTTTTCTTTGGTTTTGAATTTTATTTTTCGTATTTCTCTTTCGTTTTTTGCGTCAATTAGCTCCGAGTTGATTATGGTTGTATCCGACCTAAGTTCATTTATAAGGAATTCGTCAATATTTTCACCTACTGTTTCCTGATCAAACTTGTAAAGAAATAAACTGTTAAACACAACCGAATCGAATCTTTTTTGGCTTTTTGGTTCAATTAGCACACTTCTCCCTGAGTCAGTAAATCCAAATTTTTCTTTGGGGTAGGTAATTACAGCATCCAAAGCATTTGAATAAAAATTTCCATAGCCTTCTTCTTCTGAGTTATAAACTAGCTGAGTTTTTAGCTTGTCAGCATTTTCTTGTGAAGTCGAAATATTTATTTTTTCGGGAGTACCTTGTCTGTTTAACAATTTGTAACCAACAAAAACCGCATTTATTATTAATATAAAAATTACACCGAGCGTAAAATTAAGTGCGATTTTTCGTCCCAGCCCAGACGCGTCAATTGGCAGTATGTTCATTTAAATTAATAATAGCAAATTTAATAGATTCCGTTCACAATTATGATAATTTATACTTTTTATGAGTCGATATTTCTAAGTCATTATCAAACTATAAGTTATATATTAGAGTATTAATACTTGACAAATTATATACTATAGGGTATAATTAAGCGGTTAAATTAACATATTTAATATTCAAGTTTGAGCTGGATTGATTACCTGCGACTACGGTCACAGGTATCCACGCCAGCTCAAGTTTGGCAAACGGGAGGACAAATCATGGTCATGACACTAGCAAACCAGGAAGGTCCAGAAGGAGGAGCCTCGCGGCTCGTCAACCAGCGCCGGATCGGCGACCAGCTCGCCATGCGTGCTGCTCGTATGACGCCGCAGCCCCCGCCGCCTCGACAAAATATCGTCCAGCGTCAGACCCTCTGTGATGTTGCCGGTTGCTACCGCCCCTGCGAGAGCGACGCCGCGCACTTCACGATGATGCAGGACATGTTCGGCTACAACGACTGAGGCCTGGCCTCCCACCCCTCCGGACCGCCCCTAAAAAGGCGGTCCTTTTTCATATTTTTTATTGTTTTGTGTATACTTTCTCCAACACACCCGAAAGTAAGGCTGGTAATTTAGTTGAACCGCAGGTCTTGGTATCTCTCTAACAGTCTCACTGCACTACCTGAACCCCCAAAAAAGGTATTGTCAGCTAATCGTTTTGGTTTGGAAGTTTTTCCTGCCGGAACATATCCATCGTGTGAAATACATGGTGCGCTCAATCAAGTCAGTCCATCCAAAAATAGCACTTCTTGGTGGCGGTGTTTGACTTGCCACATTGGCTGTTCTTGGAGCAAATAAAAGGAAAGGTGCGCTAGTCCTAAGCCTCCGCATAATTTTTATTGTGGGGGCTTTTTTA
>JAGOSI010000043.1 GCA_018062385.1 Minisyncoccota bacterium | reverse complement strand
GTGATTGAGCTAAATGCAGATGGTACTTTAAAATCAATTCAGGAGAAGCCAGAAGTCCCGCCGTCAAATTTCATTAATATCGGTGGTATGGTTTTGGATCTAGATATTTTTAATTATCAGGCTAAGCCTTCAGTGGGTGGGGAGGTGTTGGTGACTGATATGGTAACCGCATTTGCCAAAGATCATCCGATGCAGGTCTTGGAGCAGTTTGTTTGGATTCCGGTCGGAAAGCCAGAAGATATTGCTTTGGCGGAAGAGTGTCTCTGTCCGATTGATAATTGAAAAAACTGATAAATTATAGTAATGTGTTGGCATTGTCGATGTATGAAAATCATACATCGACTTCATTCGGAACATAAATGTAAATAAACTTCCACTCAGTCCCTCATTCGTCGATGTAGCTCAGTTGGTTAGAGCGTAGCACTCATAAAGCTAAGGTCGGAGGATCGTTCCCTCCCATCGACACAAGGCAAGATATTGCTCTTTCATCAAAAAGTGTATATACTCTTGCTCACTATCTGTCTATGTGACATTTGGTGAAATAAATCAACTGCGGTGGTAGCTCAACTGGTTAGAGCACCCGCCTGTCACGCGGGAGGTTGCGGGTTCGAGTCCCGTCTACCGCGCAGTTAGGTAAAAACAAAACCAGCAGTCTTTCAAAGACTGCTGGTTTTGTTTTTAGGAAGCAAATTGTTTTGCTTCCGTACCTAACTGCGAACCGCAGACATGTCGCCTTGCGACAGTCGAGGTGGGGTCGACAGCACTTAGTAGATTGGGAGAGAAACGAACCAATATACTTAGTGACTGGTGGTCAGTTAGGTAAAAGACCGCGAAAGATCTTTTTGCGTTAGGGATAATTTTGCTTTCGCATATTTATTTGGTAGGATAAGCAAGTTCTGATCAATTGCCAATGTAAGAAAATCTTTCATTGTCTGCATTCGGAATATAAATAATAAAGTAAACTTTATATTTAATTCCTCATTTGCCAATGTAGCTCAGCTGGTAGAGCAACGCCATGGTAAGGCGTAGGTCTCCGGTTCAATTCCGGACATTGGCTCCAAAAGGGGAGGGTTTCCAGAAAAATCTATATTTGACATTTATATAAAAGTGTTATATTTTACAGCAAATAGTAGTGAGTTCTTTGTGGTATCAAAAATCTTTAAATTTACAGGAGGTGAGAGATGGTTAAGGGTGCAGTGATGAAAGTAATTCTAGGGTTAGCGATTATTGTCGTAATTTTGGTATTATTGGAACTAGCAACAATGGGACAGGGAGTGGTTCTCTTTGTATCAGTTGTCATATTTATGGGTATTATTGTTGAGGAGAGGCATAGAGGTCTTCTGAGAAATTTAGAAACAGCAAATGCCTATATTAAACAAATAAAAAAGTTACCAAGCGATCAGTATGATAAGAAAGCCTTTCATAACTGCAAGAAACAAATTTCAGTGATTGTAAGGCAGGTTCATAAGGATCGTAATTTTAATATACAATCCGAGCGTTTGCTCGACATTTTGCTTAAAGATTTGAAAAAAATATTAGTAAGTTCAACCGTTAAGTAAAAATACTAAGTAAAGTTCAAAATTCAAAACCCAACGAATAAATTCGTTGGGTTTTTATAATATTTAGCAAAAGAAAAATTTTTCTAAAACCTGACAAATTATGTCGGGTTTTATTTTTTTGTTATACTTAAATATATTATGTCTGACTCACAATCGCGTATTGCCGAAATCGAAAATGCCATGTTGCAATCAGATTTTTGGCAAGATCCAAAAAAAGCCCAGGCGATGATCAAGGAGCTTCAGGATTTAAAAGATACCGCTGATGGTAAAGGTAAGTACGACCGCAATCCCGCGGTGATGACAGTTGTAGCGGGAGCTGGAGGTGACGACGCTGAGGATTTTGCTCGGATCTTGGTAGAGATGTATCAAGGTTTTTGCAATAATCAGGGTTGGCAAATTTTAGAGATCGACAGTAATGCTAATGATCACAACGGTTTTCGTAATGTTACTTTAGAAATTCAAGGTAAAGAGGCTTATGGTACTTTACGTGGTGAATCGGGAGTGCATCGCTTGGTGCGAATCTCGCCGTTTAATAGTAATGGTAAGCGTCAAACTTCTTTTGTATTGGTGGAAGTGTCTCCTCGGATTGATGACACTAGTGCGGTAGAGTTGAAAGAGGAGGATATTGAAGTGAGTTTTGCCCGCGCCGGAGGCGCGGGCGGACAAAACGTTAATAAACGAGAAACCGCTGTACGAATAGTTCATAAACCAACCAATATCTCCGTTCATGTGTCCTCCGAGCGTTCCCAGCAACAAAATCGTGAACGTGGACTTACGCTCTTGGCTGGAAAATTGTATACTTTCTATGAAGCACAAAGAGCGCGTGAGTTGCAAGGTTTGTCGGTAGAAAAGACAGTTAAGATTGAATGGGGTAGTCAGATACGCTCCTATGTTCTTCATCCTTATCAGTTAGTCAAGGATCATCGTACTGGGGTAGAAGTGAGAGATATTGGCCGAGTATTGTCCGGTGATCTTGAGCCGTTTATATCGGCGGAAAAAACTATTTCTTAACATGCTATAATGTCGTTTATGATTTACTTTGATAACGTTTCCAAACTTTATGATGATGGCAGGTCAGCTGCTCTTCAGGGGGTGACTTTTCAAGTGTCGCCCAAAGAATTTGTGTCTATCGTAGGCCATTCTGGAGCCGGTAAGACCACCTTATTAAAAATGATTATTGCTGAAGATAAGCCGAGTGAAGGGCAGGTCTTTTTTGAATCAATTGATGTGCATCGAATTCCTAGGACCAAGCTCCCACATTACCGTCGCAAAATCGGCACAGTTTTCCAAGACTTTAAGCTTCTCCCTAATAAAACCGCTTACGAAAATATCGCTTTTGCAATGGAGGCCAATGGTCGCTCTGATGAAGAGATTGCGGAAAATGTCCCACAAGCGCTCTCGCTTGTTGACTTAGACGACAAAGCTTGGAATTTCCCCAATGAACTATCTGGTGGTGAAAAGCAACGTGTTGCGATTGCGCGTGCGATTGTTAATCAGCCAGACATTATTGTGGCCGATGAACCAACTGGCAATTTGGATCCAATTGCTACCTATGAAGTGGTGCAAATTTTACGTAAAATTAATGATCTTGGAACAACCGTGATTATGACTACCCACAACAAGGGTGTGATCGATGAACTTGGTCGGAGAGTTATTACTATGAATGAAGGTCAGATTGTCCGTGATGATGCGACCGGTAAATATGTCTTGTAATAATATATGTTAACAGCTATTCGTCGAATAATCCGCGCTGGATTTACAGGTTTTTGGAGAAGTGCTTATGTGTCTCTAGCTTCTATTTTTGTTATTACCATCACTTTATTTGTGATCGGTTCAACCATGTTCATGGATCAGCTTTTAGCCACTTCACTAAAAACTATCCAACAAAAAGTTGATATTAATGTTTATTTTGAACCAAATGCTCCACAAGAAGAAATTGAGGCTCTAAAAAAATCAGTAGAAGCTTTACCAGAAGTTGAACATGTTACCTTTACCTCCCGCGAAGATGCTTTGGCCAAATATCGCGAGAAAAATCAAAACAATGAAATTGCCCTTCAAGCTCTAGCTGAACTTGATGAAAATCCCCTCGGTGCCGACATTGCTATTCAAGCTAAGGAAACTTCACAGTATGAAGGCATTGCTCGTTTTATAGAGGAGCAGCGCGAACAGAATATGGCAGAAACTCCTGTTATTAGTAAGGTTACCTACAACGACAATAAAGATTCAATCAACACTCTAACCTCAATCATCAACGCCGTGGAAAGAGTTAGTTTCATTACCTTAGTAGTTTTGATTATCGCTGCGGTTCTGATTACCTTCAACACTATCCGCTTGGCTATTTATACCGCCAGAGAGGAAATCGCCATTATGCGCTTAGTGGGAGCTTCCAATATGTTTATTCGTGGGCCGTTTATGGTACAGGGTGTTATGTATGGTTTGGTCGGAGGAATTTTTGCTCTTATCATACTTTATCCAATCCTAACTTGGCTTGGTCCGCGCACAGAAGCTTTCTTTGAGTTTAATCTTCTTACTTACTTCATTTCCAATTTCAGCTACATCTTCTTGGTTTTAGTGGGAATTGGTGTAGTGCTTGGTTTGGTGTCTAGTATTCTGGCCGTAGCTCGCTACTTGCGTGTTTAGTTAATTTGCGCCATGCCGAAGAAAGTTACTATTCGAAAAAAGACTAAAGATAAGTCAGTTACTAAAACTAAATATATTTTTGTGGTCGGCGGAGTGATGAGTGGAGTAGGGAAAGGAATCACCGCTTCATCAATCGCGACCATCATGCAGGCTCGAGGTCTTGAGGTGACAGCCATGAAGATTGATCCGTATATTAATGTCGATGCTGGCACTATGAACCCAACTGAACATGGGGAAGTGTTTGTGTTGAGAGATGGACTAGAGACCGATCAAGACATGGGGAATTATGAGCGGTTTTTAAATAAAGATCTACCCTCAATCAATTACATGACGACCGGCAGTATTTATCTTTCGGTAATCGAAAAAGAACGCAATTTGGAATACAGAGGTAAAAATGTGGAGGTGGTACCAGATATTCCCCTTGAGGTAATAAGACGAATCAAAAAGGCTGGACAAGAAGCCGAGGCTGATATTGTTTTGGTAGAAGTTGGTGGTACTGTTGGCGAATATCAAAACATCCTTTTCCTCGAAGCGATTCGCATGATGAAAACAAAAAACCCAGAAGATGTGGTGACTGTAATGGTGAGTTATCTACCAGTGCCTGGAAGCATTGGGGAAATGAAAACCAAGCCCACACAAACAGCCGTGAGAGCCTTAAATGGTGCTGGGGTGTTTGCCGATATGATTATTACTCGTAGTTCGGTTGGTATTGATGAAAAACGTAAAGAAAAAATTTCCACTTTTTGCAACGTTCGAAAAGAGAATGTCATCTCGGCTCCAGATGTAGCTAGTATCTACGATATCCCTCTAAATTTTGAGGAAGATGGTTTGTCAGAAAAACTTTGCCATCTTCTGTCTCTAAAGGCTAAGAAAAAATCTGATCTCTCAGCTTGGAAAAAGTTTGTGACTAAATCGAAGAAGGGAATGGATGAAGTGAAAATTGCTGTGATCGGCAAGTATTTTGAGTCTGGCGATTTTGTTTTGTCTGATGTGTACTTATCAGTTTTGGAAGCGATTAAATACTCGGCCTACAACCAGAACCTAACTCCAAAAATCACTTATCTATCTTCACAAAGTTTTGCTGATGGAAAGCGTCTCAAAGAACTAAAGCAGTTTGATGGGATTTTGGTGCCAGGAGGATTTGGATCTACAGGTATTGATGGAAAGTTGAAGGTGATAGAATATGCGCGCAAAAACAAAATTCCGTATTTTTGTATTTGTTATGGTATGCAGCTCGCTGTGCTTGAATA
>JAGOSI010000011.1 GCA_018062385.1 Minisyncoccota bacterium | reverse complement strand
TTTCCATAATTATTCTCTAGATAATATCATAACCTACACTGGTAAGACCGACTCTTTCACATACCGAGCCAAAATTTCATCTTCAATTTCCTGTCGAGGTCGACCGTGTCGCATAGCGCTTTGTTCTATCATCAGAGCTACTCGATTGATATCAGACTTAATCGGTGGCAAAGTTGCCAAACTAAAAGGTTTGGTTGGAACGCCGTTACTAAGCATTCTGATAAAAGCGTTGTAGTTTGGTACATTCATCATATCCTTAGCACTAAAAACTGGTGCGAACTGTTGCTCTAAAAATTGTGCGTCGTCCGAACCAACCCTAAACGAAGCGATTGAACCGACGTTACCAAAAACCGCATCTTTAATATTTTGATCAAGCTGGGCGATAAATTGATGCGCCATCGTAAGACTAAGCTTATACTTACGCGCTTCCGACAAGATAGACGCAATAGCAGGCGTGGAAACATTTTGAAATTCATCAATATGTAAATAGAAAGGTGCAAAACTTCTAGTTGGATCATCAACTCGCGACAAAGCCGCCATTAAAATTTTTCCCACAAAAATCATACCGATTAAATTGGCATTGATTTCACCCAATCGCCCTTTTGCTAAATTAACCAAAAGAATCTTCCGGTCATCCATTACTTGTCGGAAATTGAAAGAAGATTTTTGCTGTCCAATGATCGGGCGCATGTAGTCGTTGGCGGTAAAAACATCAAACTTAGAAACAATATAAGGCACAATATTTTCGAGAGAAGCCTCACCTCCGGCTTTGCTGGCAATTTCGCGCCAAAACTGTACCACCACTGGATTTTTGGCTTTCTCTAATTTCATTCGGCGGTATTTGGCATCAGCCATTACTCGCGAAATATCCATCAAAGTATTACCACTATCTGGATCTTCCATCACGAGCAGAGTGGCATTTCGGAAATACTGCTCAAACATTGGCCCCATGGACTCTGGATTGGCGCCATAAAGTTTTTGGAAGATGGAAAATAATTCATTGACTACAAAGGTCTTTTGCTCTGGCTTATTGATGTCATACTCGAGCATATTTAGACCCACCACCCGATCCATGCGTGAAGGATCAAAATAAATAATATCTTTCTCGCGCTCTTTAGGAATCGCTCCGAGTACATCTTCAATATCAGTTCCATGAGGATCGATCATACACACCCCATTTCCCTGCTCTATATCTTGAATAATTAGATTAGTTAAGAACTTTGACTTACCGGTCCCAGTTTGTCCGATTACATACAAATGCCTCATCCGATCGAGCTCGGTCATGTAGATAGTGCGTTCAGTATTGCGATGACGATTGATCCCTAACACCGTACCTTCAGTCGGCATGTCGTTTGGTGCTGGAGCAGTATTGGCTTGTGATTGTTTAAACTGTGGTGAAGATAAAATACCGTTGATTGGCAAATGAACTAAAGTAGAGAGTTCTGTCAGTGAAAATGGCATAATGGCACTATTGCTGAATTCACGAAATGAAAAAGAATTTTGTAATCGCTTGAGTGATCCACCAGCTCTTTTATATTGAAAACTGTTACCTTCTACAAGATTAAACTGATTAAAAGTTGATTCGATTTCAGTCAATATTTGTCCAGCTCTATCCTTGTTTTTGGCCGAGACCGCAATCCGGATATTGGTTTCGATAATATCAGCCTTAGTTTTTCGTGAAAATAGTTCAATTTTTTCCGTATCAATCTTTAGGTCAGTTTTTTCAGCTGGTTTTTTGCTAAAGAAAATGTCTGAGATTGAACCCACAATCTCACCACCAAGCGTACTGCGAGACAGAGCCTCGCTTGCTTTCATTCCCTTTTGCATATTCTTTACTATGTCTTGATAACTTTTACGATAATCTTTTTGCGGATAACGCATAAGTATTTGCACAGCAGCTCCGCCACCCTCACGTTCGATTTTCGAAAAAGCATTGAGGATAACCGAGAGCGGATCGGAAGTGAAACCTTCATGAGTTCGGATCGGGTAAAGTGGATGTTTTTTCAAACTCAGCTCAGAAATCATAGTCTCACCTCCATTCACGAAAATATTATAGTCGTGTGACTGAATGGTAAGTTCGGCGTGCGGAAATAAAGATAGAGTTTGCTTTTCAAACAGATTGACGAATTTATTGGGAATAGCAATATAAAAAACAATATCGTCACTATAATCAGCCACAGCAATCTCGATCACAAAATGATTTTGAACACTGTCCGTTCCCAAAGTTTTAAGTCCAGCAAATAATTGCTCCATCATACCAACAACTTCTGCTAGTTGATACTCCCGACCACCAGCTGACTTTATTTCTGGCAAAGTCACCTCATATAGAGTCATATGAAGCAAATGCCAAGCCGGAACTCCTTCCTTCAAATCCTGGAAAACTGCCCCGTTTTTGATATATTCAATTAACTGACGATGCACCTCATCGACCACATAAGCATTATCAACTTTTTCCAAAACTGACAAGGTGTTACGAACACCCTTTTCCTTGGCTAGATTTATTATTTCCTCAATCGGATCTAAGGCTTTATTAACCTGCTCAACCGACATAGCCAAACCAATATCATCAATTCTGTGGTCCTCGCCAAGAATCATTTTTGGTGTAAAAGAAGCATATTCCCTAATCTCCTGCTTACCGACAGTTTCGATATCAACTTTATCGACCTCAGGACTGCGCTTCAAAAGCTCGCGCTCGCGCTCGGCGATTTTTTCCCGCAAATAAGTTATCTCCTCCTCTGGTGAGGAAAATTGTTTTGGTAGACCTTCTGGCATTTACCTATTGTAGCTTATAGAAAAAATATAATAGCTATAACTATCCACCAAATTAATGTTTGGCTAAGACGGTACGCTTGTAGGCATCGAGATGTTCGAGGGCAATACCAGTACCGGTTGCCACACAAAACAAGGCCTTATCGGCGAGTTGCGCCTTTACTCCAGTGCGTCTCTTGATTAGTTCAGGAAAATTACGGAGTTGTGAAGTACCGCCAGTCATAATAATGCCACCATTAATAATATCTGAAGCCAGTTCTGGTGGAGTCTCCTGAAAAACATCTTTAATCGCTTTAATCATTTCTCTCAACTCTTTACCAATCGCTCGCACTACTTCATTGGTGCGGATTTCGGTCGTACGGGGCAAACTAGACAAAACATCAATCCCGCGAATCTCCATCACCAACTCTTCCGTTAGTGGTAAAGCTGAGCCAACCATAATTTTTATTTCTTCTGCAGTTTTTTCGCCAATCGACAAGTTGCGAGTCTTTTTTACATAATCGACAATCGCTGTATCGATACGATTTCCGGCACATTTCACAGAATTAGAAGCCACAATACCACCAAGAGAAATGACAGCGACGTCGATCGTGCCACCACCAATATCAATAATCATATTGCCCTGCGGCTCGTAGATGGGCACACCTGCACCAATCGCTGCCAAGATCGGCTCCTTGACCACATAAGCATTCCTAGCTCCGGCTTTTAGTGTGGCTTCCACCACTGCGCGTCGCTCGGTTGAAGTTACCCCAGCTGGCACTGACACCATTACGTCTGGTTTAAAGATATTATAACGACCAAGAGCTTTGCGTAGAAAATAACGCAACATCGCTTCAGTTACACGATAATCAGCAATTACTCCATCTTTCATCGGCCGGTAAGCACGAATACTGTCAGGGGTTCGACCAATCATTTTTTTAGCTTCAGCGCCAACAGCCAAAACTCGATTATCATCCGACACCGCTACGACTGAGGGCTCATTTAGAACAATGCCCTCTCCAGGAACAAAAACCAAGATACTGGTAGTACCAAGATCAATTCCTACCTTCGGACTAAAGTTAGACCATGACATGAGATTTAGAATACATATAGTACTCGCTTTTCCCCAAAACTACAAAGTGAAACTACATAGCATATATGCTATACTCTATGAATATGAAAAATATCGGACACCACATCGCTGACCTGCGCGAAACCAAAGGTTTGAAACAAGCAGATTTAGCAAAAATACTAAACACCACACAAAGTGCCATCGCTCGCATAGAATCGGGTAAACAGAATGTCAGTGCTGACATGTTGAAGCGCATTGGTAAAGCTTTAGGTAAAAATCTGATTACCCTGTCACCAGGAACGGTTAATGTTGAAATCGAAGGTGGTCAAAAACTCAGTGGTGTCATTGAGACCAATACTTCCAAAAACGGCGCGGTTGGACTACTTTGTGCCAGTTTACTAAATCGTGGCACTACTACTTTGCACCGCATGCCGAGAATTGAAGAAGTACATCGAATTATCGAGGTACTTGAAAGTATTGGTGTAAAAGTAGAATGGCAAGGTAGCACCATCACCATCACCCCGCCCAA
Source organism: Minisyncoccota bacterium (assembly GCA_018062385.1). Taxonomy (GTDB): domain Bacteria; phylum Patescibacteriota; class Minisyncoccia; order Phycocordibacterales; family UBA918; genus OLB19. The sequence goes on along the minus strand of JAGOSI010000011.1, from coordinate 17,812 downwards.
GAAACTATCTTTAAATAAGATTGATGCCGAAGCCGCTCGTCGCACCAGAAGTATTGTCATGTTTATTGGTTCACTGATTCACCTTTTACCGAAATTCAATCTACCACAATCTGGAGGCTGTAAGCTCGGCAGTCGTACAGTAACGCCACATTTTTATGCCCTCGAACACTTTGGAGTCGATATCAAAACTACTGAAAAGAATTATGAGGTAACTTGTACTCCCAAAAAACCTGAGGAAATAATTCTTTATGAATCTGGTGACACCGTGACAGAAAACGTACTGTTTGCAGCTGCAAAATTCCCCGGAACCACTACCATTAAATACGCCTCTGCCAACTACATGGTGCAAGAGATTTGTATTTTCCTCCAACTACTTGGAGTTAAAATTGAAGGGATTGGTACCACTACTCTCAAGGTGACCGGCGTAGAATCTATAAATCAAAATGTTTCTTACACCCTATCCGAAGATCCAACTGATAGTATGTTTTTCCTGGCCACAGCGATTGTGACCAATTCCACTATTACAATCACTCGCTGTCCCATCGAATTTTTAGAATTGGAATTATTAAAACTCGAAAAGATGGGTTTCAAATACACAAAAACTAAGCCCTACTTATCAGAAAATGGCTTTACTAAACTTGTCGATATAACAACCAAACCTTCACGCTTAAAAGCATTGCACGAAAAAATCCACCCATCGGTTTATCCGGGATTAAATATAGACAACCTACCTTTCTTTGCTGTCATTGCGACCCAAGCCGAAGGACAAACTTTAATTCATGATTGGGTATATGAGAAACGCGCTATTTATTTTACAGAACTCGAAAAGCTTGGAGCTGAGACAGTACTGGCGGACCCACATCGCATTTACATCACCGGACCAACCGTCCTTAAGCCAGTAGAATTAATTTGCCCACCAGCACTTCGACCAGCTACCATTCTCCTTATCGCCATGCTTGGCGCCAAGGGTCATAGTGTACTTAGAAATATCTACAGTATTAATCGTGGTTATGAAAAATTAGTTGAAAGACTTTCATCACTTGGCGCCAAGATTTCCTACCTGGATGAATTTTAACAAACATCCAAAATAAAACAGCCAGAAAAGATAATAAAATTATCTTTTCTGGCTGTTTGTCAATCAACTACTCTGACATTCCCCGGATCAATATAGCTATTAGTACCCTCTAATCGTAAATAGAAATTAGGCTTAACCTCTCTAACAACACGAAATTCCCTAGTATCATTTTCTAATGATACTTTAATACCAACCTTAATCTTATTCTTTTCAATAATCAAGATTCTCTCAATGATAGTAGGCATCTTCTTCACCAAGGTAGTGAGAAGTGCTGGGGTACGCCACTGTGTATTTGGTATTTTAAAAGCTTTTGCTATTTTGGAAAAAACAACCGTCTGTTCTTTTTTAGTTTCGTAACTTAAGTAAACCTGCTTTAGTAAAGCTAGATTTTCGGCAGTGAACAAATGCTTATTTTTTCCTAAGTAGGAAGGCAAATCAAAGGCCAAATCGGCACTACTAAACCGTGAAAGGCCAAACGGCAGAATAGCGTGCGGAAAACTATAATCAGGCGGTAAAAACTTTACCACAACGCCATCTAACAAATTAAAGACGAACTCACCTTCTTCCTTCTTTACTGAAATAATTTCCATTTCTGGCAATTGCCCAGCAATAGCTGATACTAAGAATCGACAATTCTTAGTCGAAACACCCAACTCTTTTGATATTGAAGATACAGAAAGACTCATTTTATCCTCCAAATAAAAAATGGTTTATAAAGTACTATAAAGCCGTTTTTATTAAAACATAACTTTAGCTTTATAACAAGAGGTAAAAAGTAGGGGGGGGGCGCCGGCTTCGCCGGCGCCCCCTACTTTAACCATAACCCCAACCTGACGCCCTTTCGACATTCTGATACAATAGCCCAAATGTTTGTCGTTCAGGTCACTCCCCTTATCAAAGGCACCAAAATCAATAACCTATCTTACTTCAGTAGCATAAACTACGAAGTTGGCACCTTTGTTGAAGTACCCATAAGAAATAAAACCTACCGAGCCATCGTCATCAGTACCAAACCAGTCTCAGAAGAAAAAAGTCAATTACGAGGAGCTGGCTTTGCTCTTCATAAACTTCCCGAACAAACTTCAACCTCGTCAATTCCAGTTTGCCTTAGAGACACCGCTAAAAAACTAGCTGACCTTTACCCCGCTACTGTTGGTGCTATTCTCTACCAAATACTATCACCCGATATTCGAACTGGAGAATATCAATACCCCCACATTTCCTCCCTAACTCACAACGAAGAAACTATCCCGCAAATCCTCACCGACACCATAAATAATCGTTACATTTCTTACCGTAGCTACATTAGAAGCGTGTTGGCTAGGCGTGGTTCGGTTATGTTTGTCGTACCCAATTCGATTGACTTAGATTATGCTACACAACACTTATCAAGTGGCATTGAAGATAGAATTGTAAAATTTTCACCCAGTCAAAGCAAAAAAGAGCGTAAGCAGGCCTACGAAGCTTTTGAAGATACCACTATCGCCAAAGTTATTATTACCACTTCAACTCACGCTTACTTAGATCGAGTCGACTTGCTATCTATCATCATTGAGCGCTCCGCCAGTAATCTCTACAAAAATCGCACCCGACCCTACCTAGATCATCGCACAGCCCTAATCAAACATGCTGAAACCACGGGTCGAAGCATATTACTTGGTGACATTTTACCTCGCACCGAAGAAGAATATCGGCGTCGTCAGGAATTTTACTCTACCTACAACGAAGAAACTAAACGTATCGCTTTTCCTACCCCACTCACAATAATTGAGCAACAGGACAAACCTACCGCCGATCTACCTTTCTCACTTTTCTCACCCGAACTAAAAAGACGGGTCAATTCTACCTTAGAGGGGCGAGGCAGGATCTTTATGTATGGAGCTAGACGCGGTATTTCACCAGTAGTTATTTGTATTGATTGTGGCTTTATCTTTCGTTGTCCTGATTCGAACACACCCTATTCCCTAATAAGAACATTCAATGATGCCGGCGAGGAAGAACGTTGGTTTGTATCTAGTACTTCTGGGCGACGAGTTCGAGCTTCCGACACATGTGAAAAATGTGGCTCTTGGCGCTTGAGGCAACGTGGTATTGGTATCCAGCAAGTCTATGATGAGTGTGTTGAAACTTTTCCCAACCAGCCAGTTCTACTTTTCGACAATATCACTGCTTCCACTCGCAAAAAAGCGGAGAATATCATTAATGAATTTTATAATAAGCGCAATGTGATTTTGGTCGGTACCCAAATGACTATTCCCTACCTAACCGACAAGGGAGTCGACCTAAGTGCAATTATTTCTCTTGATGCCACAAGAGCCAATCCAACCTGGCGCGCCGACGAAGACGTACTACGTCTACTTTTTGAGTTACGTGAACTTTCACACAAAGAAGTAGTTGTTCAAACCAGATCAAAACCTGATATTTTACTAAGCTATGCTACTTCAGGTAGCTTAGATAGTTTCTACACTGACGAAATCTCATTGCGTGAACAATTATCCTACCCCCCTTTTTCCACCTTTATTTTACTCAGTTATGTTGGCAACAAGAGTACCGTGGAAGAAACTGAAAAACAAATCAAGCTCCTCACCCGTACTTTCGATGGTAGTTATTACAGCAATCCTTTTTCCCACGACGACAAAATTTTGCGCTACGCCCTATTTCGTATTACAAATACTAGCAAAAATTTATCTGATTTTATTCAGATTATTCGCTCGCTTCCACCCTACATAAAAATGGAAATTGATCCTAATCGTATTGTCTAATCGTAAAAGTTGTGGTATTTTCTAGCGATAACATGGCTAGATTAGTACCAGAAAACAACCCGGTCTTACACAGCATAGCGGAAGAAATCACCGCCGAAGAATTTGCTGATGGCACTGTCAAAAAGATTGTCAAAGATTTAAGACAGGCTATAAAAACCTATAAGGTTGACGGTTTTACCGCTGTGGCTATCGCCGCTCCACAAATCGGGGTTGGTAAAAGAGTTTTTATTATTGAAGATCAAAGTAGTGATGAAGATCGCCTACCAACCATCATCGCGGTCAATCCTCGATTTATTAAAGTCTCCAAGAAAACTCATTTGGTTGGTGAAGGTTGTCTGTCTATTCCCGATCGTTACGGCCTTGTTCGTCGCTCAACCAATGTCACAATTCAAGCTCAAGATGAAAATGGCGAAATCTTTACCCGTGGCGCTGGTGGTCTTTTGGCCCAGATTATGCAACACGAATACGACCACCTAGACGGTATACTTTTTGTTGACCGAGCTGAAAAAGTTTGGATTAAAAAAGAAGGAGTAGACGTGGAAGTAGATGTAGATAACGATATTGCTCACACATGAAAATTGCCTTTTTTGGTACACCAGAAATTGCTACCATTGTCCTTAATGAACTAAATCAAGCTGATATTACTCTAAGCTTGATAATTACCAATCCCGACGCTCCAGTGGGCCGAAAACAGATCCTTACGCCCTCTCCCGTAAAGGTTTGGGCCGGGAACCACCAAGTTCCAGTTATTCAGCCTCATTCTTTAAAAGATCCCGCTAATACACCAGAACTAGCTCTGACTGACTGGGATTTATTTATTGTAGTAGCTTATGGAAAAATTATTCCTCCATGGCTTTTAGCCAAACCAAAACACGGAACACTTAATGTTCATCCGTCACTTCTACCCAAACTCCGTGGTGCCAGCCCGATTCGTAGCGCCATTTTAAATAATATAAAAGACACTGGCGTAACCATTATGTTGATGGATAATGAACTCGACCACGGCCCAATTATCTACCAAGAAAAAACTTCAATCGATGAGGGCGACTGGCCTATTGATGGAAATATGTTAGATATAATTATGGCTAAGCAAGGTGGTATCATGCTTACCAAAATTCTCCCACCCTTTTTAGCTGGCAAAATTACTCCCACACCTCAAGATCATAATAACGCTACTTTTTGTACCAAAATCAGCAAAGACATGGGAGAATTAAATATCGACCCTTACCACCTACCAACCGGACAAGTGGCTTACCAAAACCTCTTAAAGATTCGCGCTTTTGCTGGCTGGCCCGAGACTTTTTTTATTCATGATGGTAAACGTTACAAAATCAAGGAAGCTAAAATTATCGCTGACCAATTACAAATCACTCGCGTAGTTCCAGAAGGAAAAACAGAGACTAATTTCAGTCTCTGTTTCCGCTAAGTTTATTTTATTCGACTGCTCGCATCGCTTCTTTGAGCTCCCGACCTCCCTTTCTTATCAAGGTCTGTCGCTTATCGTGACTATCATTAAGTTTTCGATCTAGTTCATCACGAACAACATCGATCGCTGCCACAAAGCTTTCTTTGGTGGAGGTGGCACGATGCATTTCACCAGCCAACCAAAGATTTATTTCAACACGATGAATGTCACCAGAATGATGAGACTGTATCCGCTCAAATTCCACCTCACACTTCACGTCAGTTTCAGTGCCAATATATTTTGCCAGTGATGATAGTTTTTGTTCTACCAAAACATGCAGATCGTTTTCTACTCTAGTATTATTATGCTTAAAAATGATTGATGGGAATGACATAACTTTTAGACTTAAACTAACTAAACATCCATCTTCACATCCAATATTTTGCTACCGGAATGATGGCCACTCACCAATCTTACAGCTTTTGGTTCCACGCCGTAAAACTCTGAGATCATTTCTTTAATACGATTATTGGCCAAGTTTCTTTCCGCTGGCTCCTTTACTGTCAATTCAAAGGTTTGATCATTAATTCTTTTGATCTGTTCCCGCTTAGCTTTTGGGACAACCCGAACCTTTATGTACATACTTTATCCCTCGCAGGATACACAAGCACTTTCACTAATATGAATACGGGGACGAATCGGTGTACCAGCACCCTTTCCATAATAGTTTTGTAGGTGATTAACAATATCATCCGACTCGTACAAACTCACTTCCTTATTAGTATCGAGCAAGAATGGAGTTTGACTCTTACCCCCTAAAGCTTCAAGTTCGGCTTTTATATTATCTTCAGCTACATTTTTCATTTCGACTTCCAATTCTAAACGATCAATCACCGCCATTACCCGCCGACAGAAAGCGCAGGTGGGTTTGTAATAAAGTGTAAGCATAGGAACAAAACGATTAACTTAATAATAAATTAATTATACTATCTTTTACTTATAATTAAACTTTCTTTATTTTCTGCGCTTTTTCGTGGGCACTTGGGGATAATGTGGGGCGGAAGCGAAGCTTCCGCCCCACATTATCCCCCACCAACCCCACCACTAAACCCTCAAAACTTCAGTTAGGAAGGGTTGAATAATGATTTTTTTTCTGTACAATACACCAATCCTTTGCCGAAAGAGCAAAACGCAAAGGAGCCCTCACCTTCCTCGGTAGCTCAGCGGTAGAGCAGTCGACTGTTAATCGATTGGTCGCAGGTTCGAATCCTGCCCGGGGAGCAACATAGAAAAAAACAGGGTCTTTTGGCTCTGTTTTTTCTTTTAGTAAATTATTTTTATTCTTGTTTTTTAAAAGAAAAACCCTGACACTCTAATGTCAGGGTTTAATTTAAGATTTTTCAATCTTAGTTTTAAGTACATAGTTTCCACGGAAGTTTCGTTCCTCCTCTAAAGACGCGGATATTACCAATCCCTTCAGGAATTTCACAATCTTGACGCTGAAGCAACATCATTTCTTTACTAACTTTCATACCATAAATAGATAAGAAGTTTTTAGATAAAAAGGCACCAAGGTGCTGTAAAGCATTATCTTCATCAAAGACCGTAGCATAAAGCTCAACCGCTATCGGCGCGGTAAAAATTCCCGCTGCACAGCCTACACACCGAGATTTTCTACTTACATCATGAGGGGCTGAATCAGTGCCAGCACCGAAGCGCCAATGACCAGATGTCACATACTGACGAATCACTTGTCGATGTTCCTCTCGTTTTGGTACCGGTTTACAATAATGTAAAGGTGTCATTCCACCACTAAACATATCATTGCGATTAAGCAATAAGTGATGGGCTGTCACCGTCGCGTACAGATTTTCGTACTCACCAGAAGCCACTAGATCAGCCACTCTACTGTCAGTTACATGCTCAAATACGACAGGCAGATTCGGAAAGGCTTTAAGAAGTGGTATTAGATCACGACAAAGAGACACAACTTCGCGATCAAACTCATCAACCTCAGCCTCAACCGCTTCAAAGTGACCGAGGAGCGGGATTCCATGCTTCTCCATTACCTCAAGTACTTTATATCGACCAAACAGATCTCTTACCCCATGTGCTGAACCGGTTGTTCCACCCTGGCCAGCTTGACTAGTCATATAGAGCTTAACAGCCCGCCATGCTCCCATTTGAAAACCGCGAACAACTTCTTCAGGATCAGTCTGATCTGTGAGATAGAGGGTTAGGCAAGGTACAAAACCTGAATCTGGTGGCGAAAGATCTAAAATAGCCTTTTTATAAGCTTGAGCTTTCTCGATTGTCGTGATCGGATCAGTCAAATTTGGCATTATCACGGCCCCAGTTGCTTGTTGCCTTAAAGTACAAGGCAACACCTGTCTTAACATTTCCCATTCACGCAGATGCAGATGTCGATCAAACCATCTAGGAATGATAATTTCATTAGCATTATTAATACTCATTTTATATCCCTCATAACAATTGAAGTAGATTTCCATGGCGTTAAAAGAAAAATCGCGCCGAAACTTGTAGCTTGCGCTCCAAGATTTCTAACGATTTCTAAATCTTCAAACTCCATGATACTTGGTGCAATAACTGGAATCAGTCCTTGTTCCGCCAATTCCTTAACTGCTTTCCAGTTAAGTTTTTGTGCTGGTTTACCTGACACACCACCTCCGCCACCACCAACTCTTTCCTCTAGTTTCCACAAAGGACTAACTTCCCCATTAGGAAAAGCTGTCTTCCATGGCACACTATTGATTGATATTGCTTCCGCTACTCCAACCAAACCTTTAGCAATCGCCAAATAATCTTGGTCAACCGAAACTTTCACAATAATTGGATGACCAGACCTGTTTTTGACTGCCTTTACCATTTTTATTATGGTATCAGCGGTATCAAAACAATGACCTGTGTTTGGACATGAAGGGTTAATTTCTAAAGCCACAAAATTAAACCAGTTTAATCTTTGAGTCATTTCAACCAACTCTTCTTCATTACCAAAAATTGAACCGACAATTGAATTTTTTTCAAAATCAATCGTAGGACCAATTTCTTTACACCAGTACTCAACACCAGGATTGGTCAGACCAACTTTATTAACTGCACCACCCTCAATAGGCCGGATACACTCGAATGGTTTCCACATCCGCAAGTTTCCTGCCCGCGGATGTCGAGTTAAAGATTTGAGAACGATAGTAAATAATTCAGGCTTCATAACTCCTGTCCACACTAATGGCCATTCCCAAAACCAACCCCGACCATCAAAAGCCAGAGCACCACTAGCGGCCACATGATTTATTTTGTGGCCATTTGAAAGAGTAATCATAAAGAATCCTCCGTTTTGATTATTTCAAAGTACATATAAGCACACAAAGCCGTGCTTTTAGCTTACATCGATTTCCGTCGCAACTTTAGCGGAAAATTGACATAAAATCAAATTTATTTCTCAATAATTGGTAACCAAAGCCTAGATTGTAAGGTATTAAAGATTATAAAATTATGAATGAAAATTTAAATACCCAACCTAAAAATTATCAACTTACCAAAAAATTAATCGTTTTAGCCCTGTTAATTGGCATATCGTGGATCGCCACCATGTTTGTTTGGGGTGTAGTACAAGAACGCGAAGCCAATCAACGAGGAACTGCCAACTTGGTATCAGAACAATGGAGTCGTCAACAAATTATTGCTGGGCCAGTACTTACTATTCCTGTTGAAACAGCGAACATCACCACTACCGGGGAACACGTTATAGACAAAAGTACTATTACCTTATTACCGCAAAATCTTTCCTACCAAAGTGATATAAAAACCGAAACCCTAACACGTGGTATTTATACTACCCCTGTCTACACTACCGCGATTGATGGTAGTGGTATTTTTGACCTGACGGATATAAATCAAAACATCTCTGCTGATACTCGTATACTTTGGGATAAAGCGGTTTTATCGATAAATGTTTCCGATCCGCGAGGAATATCTTCTATGTTTGATTTGGATTTAAATCATCAGACATATAACATGTTACCAGCCTCTGAATTTCCCCTCCTCAACCGCAGTGGTGTACATACCAATATTTCTATTGATCCAAATCAGCTGAATCAGTCTTTTTCTTTCAATTTACCGCTTAAAGGTAGTCAAGAAATCTCCTTCTTACCACTTGGTGAAAACACTGATGTAACCATAAAATCCGACTGGTCAGCACCAAGCTTCACTGGTGAATTTTTACCAGAAAGCCGAGAAATTTCCGAAAATGGCTTTATCGCTACATGGAAAATTTCATCTTATAGCAAAAATTTACCTCAGTCTTGGTCAAGCAATGATATAACCATCGATATCAATGCACTGCTAACCAAAGCCTTTGGAGTAGGCTTATATCAAGAAGTGGGCTTTTACACCATGATTGATCGTTCGATTAAATATTCCATTCTTTTCATTTGTCTAACTTTCCTCACCTTCTTTATGTATGAATTATTGGCAGGTTTAAGAATTCATCCTATGCAATATTTACTGGTCGGACTCTCAATCGCCCTTTTCTACCTTCTATTACTTTCTTTTGCTGAAATAATTGGTTTTCTTCCGGCCTACCTAGCATCAACCATCGCCACCACTCTACTCATCACTGGTTATTGTTTTAGTGTTCTGAAAGCCAAAAAACGAGCTTTCTCCATCACCGCCATTCTTATAGCACTTTATAGTTATCTATACATATTGTTACAACTAGAACAGTTCTCGCTCTTATTTGGTTCAGTTTTACTCTTTAGTGTTTTGGCCACAGTCATGTACATAACTAGAAATATTGATTGGTATACACTTAGTAATAAAGAATGACACCCGACCATCCTACCGAATCAGATTTGACAACACATACAGTTTTAAGGCAGTATGCCAAAGGACACACTTAGTAAGGAGAGCTTAATGAACAATCACACAACGGCTCCTATAGGAAAAAGAATTCATGTTATTTTGAAAAACGGAAAGATGTTTAAAGACAAACTTATAGAAAGCAGAAGTAAATATTTTGTATTTGAAAGATATGGGCGCGTAGTACGCAATCACATTCGTTCTTTTTCAATCAGCCGTTAAATCCCCCATAAGCTTATGCTTGTGGGGATTTTAATTTAATTTATTAAAAATAGTCAGATTTGTTATACTTTGATACAAACTTATGAAAATCATTACCGTTTCTGATAACTTTCAAAAAAATTATACTTATACCCTAAGCGAGCCTCAGGGTAAAAATTTTCATCCTGATTTCAAACCCCATCTCACCCCGCAAGAAATGCTTGAATTAGGCGTCTTCGGCGGACTATATTATGAAGATATACCCAAAGAATTTCCAAAGTTATGGTTTAAAAACGCCAAACTCTCGCCCGATGGAAAAACACACAAGGAACTAAATTATTATGGAATAAATGCCAGTCAGCCTCTTAGTGTCTGGCAGGCCAAAGGTTGGATTCACCCTGACGATCCAAAAGGCTGGTTTCAATGGTATTGTCGGTATTATTTAGGTCGAAGACACGAAGATGATGAACGTCAAATCAAACGTTGGAAAGCAATTACAAGGCACGTTGCGCAAATCGCCCACAACTGCCGTCCAAATGACCAAAGCTGTAGAAAAAAGCAAAGACAAGCAATTTTACACTGGGCATACGATCCGAGAAGACTCTAAGGGAATTTAATTAATTTCAATATCAATATATTTTACCTCTGGGAAATCGGCTTGAATCTTGTCTTCAATTTCGTCAATCTTAGTACCAATAATTCTTGGAATACGATCAGTAAAATCGGCGCAGAAGCGTACAAACTCTGGGAAATCTTCGCGAGCGATTTCATAATCATCACGTAAATTACCCGTCTCACGAATCTCTTTAAGTAAAGCCGAACCATTAAACTCCACTTCACACTTGATAAGATATTCACCAATATTTAAATAAGTGGATTTAAAATCAATCACCTTCTCAATAGTAGGCTCAGCTTCGAGCAGTTCAATAATACTTTCCTTCATATCATCAGGGATTGATCGTCCGGTAAGTAATTCGCGATTTTTATTTATTAATACAATAGCTACACAAGCCAACAAAAGACCTACAATCAAAGAACTGATAGCATCACCATAATGAGTATCAGTGACATAAGAAAAGGTAATTCCAATAAGAGCCACCAGTACACCGAGAATAGCAATGGCATCTTCATACAAAACGGCAATCGTAACTGGATCACCTTCTTTTATAGTCTTACTAAAAGATAATCCACGGGAATTCTTCTTTAGTTCTCGGTAAGCAACATAAAAAGTGAAGAGCTCAGTAATCAAAGCTAAAAACAAAATGATAAAGATCAATGGTGAAAAAACTACTTCTTCAGGATGAATTAAAGAAGAAACTCCTTTATAAATAGTGATACCGGCACCCAAGAAAAACACCCCACAAGCAGAAATCAGCGCCCAGACAAAGCGTTCATGGCCATAGCCGTAAGAATGCTCGTTGTCGGCCCCTTTTTGCGAACGCTTGATACCAACCAGCAATAAAGCTTGGTTCATAGTATCTGCCATGCTGTGAATAGCCTCAGAAAACATAGCAGCCGAACCAGAGACAAAAAAGCCAAAAAATTTAGCTAACATTAAAATAAAGTTCCCTGAAAGCGCAGCCACAACCGGAAAGAACCCTCTAGGAGCGTTACTTAGCGAAAGTTTTTTAGAAGTATCCATGATACGCCGTTGTCTTTTGGAAAAACTGAGAAGGAAGACAACAAGGCAGTGTGACTATTATAACACATAACAAACTAAATTTTAAAGAAAAACCGAGTACAAATTGTACTCGGTTTAAAGATCACGACTATTAAATTAAGACACCGTGACCGACTTGGCTAAATTGCGTGGACTATCGACATCACTACCTCTTTCGATTCCAAGGTGAAACGCCATAAGTTGCATAATAACAACACTCAAAATTGGCGTCATTTCTTCCATGGCTTTTGGTAAAGAAAAAATATATTTTGCTTTGTTAGCAAAAAGTTTTTCTTCCTCTGAACCGGCTGTGACCAAAGCCACAATATCACCTCTCCTAGCCCTAACTTCTTCAGCATTACTAACCACACGCTCCGAAACTAAACCATTTAAGGCAACAGCCAAAACCAACACCCCTTCAGTTACCAGAGCTAATGGACCATGCTTTAGTTCTCCAGAAGCAAAGCCATAAGAATCAATATAGGCCACCTCTTGGATTTTTAAAGCCGCTTCATAAGCTACAGGTACAGCATAGCCCTTACCGATGATAATGATGCGCGAGACAGAACGATATTCTTTTGCCACCTCTGCCACCTTAGATGACAAACGCAAAACTTGCTCAATCTGCTCAGGCAATTCCTGTAAAGCCAAAAATAATTCTTTTGCTTTTTCAGAGGTAATAGCTCCATTAAGTACTCCCGCTTTTATTGCCAAAAGGAAAAGAGTTATTACCTGCGCTGTATAAGCCTTGGTTGAAGCAACCGATATTTCCGGCCCAGCCTGAACACTCACAGCGTCATGAGCCTTATTTACTAGCTGCGAACTCAAACAATTAGTTACAGCTAATACGTGGGCCCCATGATCTTTTGCATAAGACACAGCTCTCACTGTGTCAGCAGTCTCACCAGATTGTGAAAGCGCAATCAAAAAACTATCAACGTCTATCGATGGTTCCCGGTCTTGAAACTCAGAGGCCAACTCAACATCGAGTCTAATTTTGGCATATCTTTCAAAATACATTTTTGCCACCAACAAAGCATGATAGGAAGTTCCGCAAGCTACTGCAGTTATAGAAGAAGCAGATTTTAGAAAATCAAGAGTTTCAGGCTTTAGGCCAGATATTTGCAATTCTCCACTCTCATCCATTCTACCTCTAAGAGCCTGCTTAACAGTTTCAGGTTGTTGAAAAATTTCACTTTCTAAGAAAGTTGAAAAATCTCCTTTGGAAACATCCTGATCTGTTGCTGAAATTGAACGAAATTTCTTATCAGTTTTACGCCAACCACTGTCAGTTCTTTTGTAGCATGAAACACTATTTGCATTGATAGAGACAACTTCATTATCTCCCAACTCCACAACTTTGTCGGACAAACCAACCAAGGCGATTTCTGATGAACCAACCACATATTTATCCTTACTAACACCCAAAATCAACGGACGTTCGTAAGTAGCGGCTACTATTTCTTCTGGATATTTTTTGGACATCACTAAAAAGGCATATTCGCCTTCAAGTAAAGGGATTATATCCATTACAGCTTTCACTAAGCTTTTAGCTCCATCTTCTAGAGCTTGCTGAATGAGATTAGGAATGACTTCAGTATCAGTATCAGACTGAAAATGAAAACCGTTCCTTAGTAAAGCCGCTTTTAGAGATAGGTAATTCTCGAGAATTCCATTATGAACTACCACCACGGAATCATCTGAAGACATATGTGGATGTGCATTTGTATCTGTTGCACCACCATGAGTAGCCCAACGGTTATGAGCAATACCACACACTCCCGTAATGTTCTCGTCAAGGGAATTCAATAAGTTAACTAGTTTACCCTCACGTTTATGAAGATGAAAACTGGCTCCCTGCTGAACAACAATCCCTGCACCATCATAGCCACGACTACTCAAGCAACCTAGACCGCCAAGGATATCAGAGACAACCGATTGTTCATTTCTTGAAATTACACCTATTATTCCGCACATAATTTATACTCCTTTCAAAGAACTTAATTACCAATAAAAATCTATTGGACCTTGCAGATATAACATATTTTTCTGCTTTTGTCTAGTATGAAACCATACCTATACTTTCAACATTACAACCATTGTAATGGTTACAATTTAAAATCTTTTACTCGACCAACTTGGCGTAAACCACTAAATTATGTGTATAGCGCTGTTTACCCCGCAAATAAATACCAGAACAGGTTACCAACCTAAGACCGACATGGTCGATATTGCCGTAAACTTTTTGCGACGGGAATTCTTTTTGCTCATAACGTTCTAAAAAATCTACTTTAAAATGTGCAACTGAGCCGTCGTCTCGATTGATAAAAATATCATCTCCTGCTTCCAGCTGCCCTAAAGAGAAGAACACGGCTGGGCCACTTTTGGAATCAACATGCCCAAGCACAACAGCTGGACCAATCACTCCCGGCACCGGACTATACTTATACCAGCCAACTTTATCAAAAGTTTTTGGTGTTTCCACTTCCCTATCTTCATTTAAACCAAGCGGGTCTTCAAAGTCTGTATTGAGATTGATTTTTGGTATAGATAATTTAACCGGTAAAACTTCCGAGACTGTATTAGAAACGACAATCTCCACTTCATCTTTCACCTGTTCATTTTCATTATCTTGAGCAGACAAAATAAATAAACCACCAAACACTGCCAGCAAAAAACTTAGAAATAAAACCAAACCATTTTTAAGATAAGCTGGTTTTTTTATCTTTTTAAAAATTAAAGGATTCATATATGGTTACCTATAATCCTATACTTAGTGTATAATCAATAGTTAAACTATTTATGAGTAAAGAGACAACCTTAATATATATCATAGCGGGTATTTTTGCCATTATATACTCTATTGGTCTGTTTTACTCTATCAATGAAAGTAAGGTTGTTTATACCAAGCCCACCACTATGGAACCAGAAAAAAAAATAGCCACTTCCAGCACGACCGCGCAAAACTTTCACAATTCAACTTCAACCTCAACTGAAGAATTATTAAACACAAGCACTACAACCAGCACGACCTCAATCACAAACAAACCAGCCACCAGCACAAGCGATAAAGCCTCTAAAGTGGTAACAAATCCCAAACCTGCACCAACAAAAACTGTGGCCAATAACCCTCCTGAAACAGTAAATGCAACAATCAGCACAAAAGACAAAACTGTTGCTAAGGTAATAGTAGAAGAAAAACCGATCGTTACTACAAGCCGAAAGTTGTCTTGGGGAGCGTATACTGGGCCAGTCCCAGAATCAATTTTAACTTTTGAAAAAAAAGTTAACGCCAACCCTGACTATATAGCACACTTTGTACACTGGGGTAATGGTGATGGCAATTTACCAACCTGGCTTTATGAGCATACCTACGCCAAAGATAGAACTTTGGTTATTTTTTGGGAGGCTAGCGATTATTTAATCGGTGGCACCAATCAGCCAAAATTCTCCTATCGCACCATTCTAAACGGAAATCACGATGATTACATTACTAGCTTTGCTAAACAAATAAAAGCTTATAAAGGACCAGTCATACTAATTCCCTTTTCTGAACTAAACGGCAACTGGACACCTTGGTCAGGAACCAAAAACGGTAACACACCAGAAGAAGCGGTTTTGGCTTTTCGTTATGTTCACGGTTTTTTTAATAATGTACCAAACGTTAAATTTGGCCTCGCTGTAAACGCCGCCTCAGTACCAAACATCTACGAAAATCGTATCGATGCTTATTATCCAGGACACGAATACGTTGATTATGTGGGCGTTGACGGTTTCAATATGGGACAACCTTGGGAATCATTTTCAGATATTTTTAGTCAACCATTAAACACCTTAAGTAAATACAACAAACCAATGTTTATTTTCTCTTTCGGGAGTGCTGAGGGAGTAAATAAAGCCCAATGGCTTGATGATGCCTTAAATGTACAGATGACTAAATACCCACTTCTAAAGGGATTTGTGTATTTCAATCAAAACAAGGAGAGGAATTGGCTACTATGGTCAGACCAAAAAACCTTATCTGTATTTAACGACTACGTATCAGAATAGAGAAAATTTTTATCTGACACTCACATCATCAATAACTAGTGAACCGTTACCGGCAATAATATGAAACAAAGTCACATGAGTAGCATCAGCTGGAGTAGTGATAGTCTGTGAGAAGTTTTGCCAAGTATCAGTTGCTGGTAAATTAGCTATAAATTGGTATTGGAAAGTACCGTTAGCTAGAGTGTAGCGAGCTAGGGCCTCAGACCCTAGAGTACTCTTGTATTCATCACTTACTGTGTATTGAGCTCCCCCAATCACTGCCACTGGATCAAAGTACCACTTAGCATCACCGTCAACATAATCAGACACAACTACTTCTATACCATTACCAGCTTTTCCGGCTACAGGATAATTTAGAACTCGAGTGTTAGTTCCCCAACCGCCACGATTCCAACCAGTTGGAGTATCACCACTACCACTTTCAAGATCACCATTATCTAATAGATTATCGGTATTTGGTGGAACAACAACATTATTTACTGTCACATTTACAACACTACTTTCCCTCTCATTTCCAGCCACATCACGAGCGATAGCAGTTATGGTGTAAGCTCCACTGGTCACACTCTTAGTGTCCCAAACAAAGCTGTATGGTGAAGTGGTATCAACTGATCCGTGTGGTACACCATTAATTAGAATTTCAACTTCAGACACTCCTACATTGTCGGTAGCATCAACCGTTACAACCACTGTATCTGAAACTTCACTGTTGTTTACTGGATTATTAATCATCACTGATGGAGCAGTGGTATCTACAACCGGAGGAACCGCCGCCGAACCACCCACATTCACATCATCAATCACCAATGATCCGTTGCCGGCAATTAAGTGGAACAAAGTGACATGAGTAGCATCAGCTGGAGCAGTGACATTTTGAGTGAAGGTTTGCCAAGTATTGTTTGAATTAGGTAGGTTGGTTAGGAATTGATATTGGAAGGCACTATTAGCAAGTGTGTACTGAACCAAAATCTCTGACTCCACCGTACTCTTATACTTATCACTTATTGTGTATTCTGTACCACCCACTATTGCTATTGGATTAAAGTACCATTTAGCGTCTCCATTGGTGTAGCCTGAAATTACCACTTCGGCTCCGTTGCCGGTATCACCAGCGACTGGATAATTGAAAGTTCTAGTGTTGGTTCCCCAACCACCTCGACTCCAGTTAGCAGGATTGCCTGCAGTACCAGCGGTTTCAAAGTCACCGTTTGGTACCAAATTAGTGGTGCTTGGTGGAGTGGTGGTGGCGGTGTTGTTTACAAAGACTACTACGGCTGTACTGGTAGCTAGATTATTTGCAGCGTCACGTGCTTGTACAGCAATGGTATTAGTACCGTTACTTACCGTATTGGAATCCCAAGAAAATTGATAAGGATTTGTTACATCTTCAGTTCCAGTAAGAACACCATTAACCAACAACCTAACCCCAGCTACACCCACATTATCAGTAGCATTAGCTGAAATATTTACAGTTCCAGACACATTAGTAAGATCAGTCGGCGAAGTTACATTAGCAACCGGTTTAGTTGTATCTGGAGTTGGCGCAACCGATCCTCCCAGCACACTTACATTATCTATTACCAACGAACCGTTACCTGAAATATAGTGGAAGATAGTTAAATGAGTAGCATTAACTGGAACAGTCACAACCTTACTAAAGTTTTGCCATGCTCCGGCGGTAGATGGTAGAGCTGACAACAATTGATACTGGAAGGTACCATTAGTTAGGGTAAATTGAACAAATGCGTCAGACTTAACCGTACTTCTATACTGGTCACTTA
>JAGOSI010000042.1 GCA_018062385.1 Minisyncoccota bacterium | reverse complement strand
CGACAATGGAGTTGTTAAGGAGGAGTAATAATTTACGTATATGAAAAATGACAAAATGGAAAAAATCGTTTCTCTTTGTAAACGAAGAGGGTTTGTATTTCAGGGTAGTGAGATATATGGGGGGTTTGTAGGGTCTTTTGATTTTGGGCCATATGGTGTGGAATTAGCAAACAATATAAAACAAGCTTGGTGGCAAGCTATGGTGCAAAGAGAAAAAAATATTGTCGGACTTGATTCTGCTATTGTAACTCACCCTAAAGTCTGGGAAGCTAGTGGACATGTCGGCGGATTTTCTGATCCGTTGGTGGAGTGTCGTGAGTGCAACACTCGTTCACGAGCCGATCATCTCCTTGAAGAAGTTGGTACTTTTGCTGATGAGAAGATGTCGGTAGAAGAAATAAATAAAATTTTTGATGAGAAACGTAATGAGATTAAATGTCCGCAATGTGGAAAGCAAAATTTTGGACAAGTGCGCCAATTCAACCTTCTTGCTCAAACCAATCTCGGTAATTTTTCTGAAGATTGGACAAAAGACCCAGCCTATTTAAGAGGGGAAACATGTCAGGGAATTTATTTGAATTTCAAAAATGTTTTAGCTAGCACTCGGGTAAAGGTACCGTTTGGCATCGCACAAATCGGCAAGGCATTTCGTAACGAAATCGCTCCTCGACAATATATTTTCCGTAAGCGTGAATTTGAGCAAATGGAAATGCAGATGTTTGTCGCACCAGAAGAGGAGATGAATGTTTATGAAGTCTGGAAGCAAAAACGCTGGCAATATTATCTTGATTTAGGATTTAAAGCTGAAAATATCCGTTGGCACGAACATGAAAATTTAGTATTTTACGCTAAGGCTGCTTTCGATATTGAATATAATTTTCCGTTTGGCTTTAAGGAGCTCGAAGGTGTTCATTCTCGCGGAAATTACGATCTGACCCAACACCAGAAGTTTTCAGGAGTAGATATGGAATATACCGATCCCTATACCAACGAAAAATATATACCTCATGTAGTTGAGACTTCAGTTGGTTTAGACCGCACTTTCTTGGCTGTCATGACTGAGTTTTACGATGAAGATGAATTAGGTGGAGAAACCAGAGTGGTAATGCGTTTTCCAAAAAAGTTAGCGCCGATTAAGGTAGCGGTATTTCCACTTCTAAAAAATAAACCACAATTGGTAGAAAAAGCTGAGGAAGTATTTAATCTGGTGAGCAAACACATGCGTGCCGAATTTGACGACAATGGCAACATCGGCAAGCGCTACCGAAGACAAGACGAAATTGGTACACCACATTGTGTAGTAATCGATTTTGAAACTTTAGGAGAAGAAAAACCAGAATTAAAAGATACTGTGACAGTGCGTGACCGTGATACAGGTGAGCAGACAAGAGTGAAGATAGAGGAGTTGGTTGAATATTTGAAATAGATTTAAAACAGACACCTAACCATTTAAAAAACACGAATCGAGTTCTCCGCTCAAAACTATTGAAGTAGTTTTTCCGCGAGGTTTTTTAAATGGTTAGGTGTCTGTTTGTGGTTTATAATTTTAGTGCTAAAGTATCCTTACTATGTCAGACAAAAAAGCCAAATATATCACCACCACTTTACCGTATGTAAATTCTGATCCGCATATTGGTCATGCTTATGAATTTTTGCAGGCTGATGTTTTAGCTCGTTATTATCGACTCTTGGGACACGAAGTATTTTTTAATACTGGTACCGACGAACATGGTCAGAAACTTGCGCAAAAAGCTGATGAAAAAGGCGAGAGTCGACAAGCGTATGTCGATCATTATGCCAATGAATTCAAAAAGCTCGGTCTGGTTCTTAATCTTTCCTACGATAACTTTATCCGCACAACCGACGAAGCTCATAAACTGGCGGCGGAGGAAATTTGGCGACGCTGTGCAAAGAAGGGGGATATTTATAAAAAGAAATATTCTGGTCTATATTGCGTTGGTTGCGAAGCTTTTAAAACTGAATCAGATTTGGTTGACGGCAAATGTCCTGATCACAATACTTCGCCAGAACTTATTGAAGAAGAAAATTACTTTTTTAAACTTTCGAATTATCAAGAATATTTGGAAGAATATCTTAGTCACGAAGAATTAACTTTGCCAGACTGGCGTCGGCTAGAGACACTTAATTTTGTGAAAACTGGTTTGTCGGATTTAAGTATTTCTCGCGAAAAGTCTCGGCTTGATTGGGGCGTGCCCGTGCCAGACGATAGTGAGCAAGTTATGTATGTGTGGTTTGACGCTTTGACCAATTATATTTCAACCCTTGGTTGGCCAAATGAAGCGGGAAATTTTAAAAAGTTTTGGGTAGATGGCGAAACTTTGCAGTTGGCTGGTAAAGACCAGATGCGTTTTCAGTCAGTTATTTGGCAGGCAATGCTTAAAAGTGCGAATATAAAAGCCACTGACAAAATTGTTTACCATGGATTTATCAATAGTGACGGACAAAAGATGAGTAAGTCTTTGGGGAATGTTATTAGTCCGTATGAATTAATTGAGCGTTACGGTACCGACGCCACTCGCTATCTGCTCTTACGACATGTTCATCCTTTTGATGATACCGATGTGACATGGGAAAAATTAGATGAATGGTATACCGCCAATTTGGTAAATGGTTTGGGAAATTTGGTGGCACGAGTAATGAAGATGGCAGAGACTCATCTTGATGAACCAGTTACTCGTCCTGAATCCGGTGCTTTTGGAGAGGAATATTTAAATGCTATAGAAAATTATAATCTTCAATTAGCTGGCGACTTTATTTGGCAAAAAATTGGAGCCTTGGATGAAAGGATTGCTGTCGAACAACCATTTAAAGTTGTAAAAGAAAATAAGAGCAAAGCGGAGCAAATG
The DNA here is from genome assembly GCA_018062385.1 of Minisyncoccota bacterium. Taxonomy (GTDB): domain Bacteria; phylum Patescibacteriota; class Minisyncoccia; order Phycocordibacterales; family UBA918; genus OLB19. The sequence goes on along the minus strand of JAGOSI010000042.1, from coordinate 2,943 downwards.
ATTCGTGAAATGGTAATTGAGGTCTATTTAATTGGTCGTTTGTTAAACCCATTTTTGCCAGAAACTAGCAAAATAATTAAGCAATCAGTTTTAGAAAATAAAAAGCCCGAAAATCTTTTTGGACGTTTAGAAAATTAAAACCTCTATGCATACACTCATCATCTTGCCCGGTAATAGTGTTAAAAATCGCCAGTGGGGAGAAGCTGTGGTTGAACATTATCGCGAGCAATTTGATGCAATATTCATGCTGACTTATGATCACTGGGAAACCGGCGAAGAAACAATGGAGTTTTCTAAAGAAGTGAAAAAAATTGAAAAGCAGGTTAAGGATTGGCCTAATAGTACCGATATTACTATTATCGCTAAATCGTCGGGCGCTTTGTTGGCCTTACTGGCTATCAATCAAGGTGTGGTAGTTCCTGCCAAATGTGTCTTTTTCGGTATACCGTTTGATCTGGCTTCGCAAACGATCTTTAAAAATGATCGGTCGCCCCTTCAAGATTTTTATATACCAACTATCGCTTTTCATAATGACGAAGATCCTATCGCTGGCTATTCCTTTACCAAGAAAACCATTGATGAAAAAGGGAGTGGCAATATTAAATTAATTACTACTCACGGTAATGATCATGGTTATTTTGATTTCCCACTTTATGATCCTTATCTTTAATAAAAAACATGGAAATTTTAGCAATCAAAACCCCAGTATTTAAAGTTAATCAATCACTAATTGATTTCATTAAGTTCAACGTGAAGGAGTTGTCTGAGGGAGATGTTTTGGTAATTACTTCTAAGATTGTAGCGTTGGCTGAAGGGCGAGTAGGGAAGATTGAAGATAGGGAACAGATAATCAAAAGCGAAGCAGATGAAATTATTAAAACTCCTTGGGTAAACCTAACTCTTTCTGAACGAGGTTGGGAAATAAATGCGGGCGTAGATGAATCAAATGCTGACGAGGGTTTAATTCTTTTGCCAAAAGATTCATGGCAATCAGCTGAATTACTTTTAGAAAGCCTAAAAGAACATTACAAAGTAAAAAATCTAGGAGTGATTATTTCTGATACCAGAAGTGTTCCTTTGAGAATTGGTACTGTTGGGAGAGCTATAGGTTGTGCGGGATTTTTACCTATCAAAAGTTATGTCGGTAAAGAAGATTTGTATGGCAGAAAAAGTCGAGTAACGATTAGTAACATGGCTGATGCTTTAGCAACTTCAGCCGTGCTTATGATGGGTGAAGGAGACGAACAGACACCGTTAGCGATTATTGAAAATGCCCCAGTCAGCTTCACTGACAAATCACTAAATGAAAAAGATAAAGAATTAAATCTTTCACCCGAACAAGATATTTTTTCTTATATCTACAGGCGGAGTGGGTAGATAAAAATAGAGGCGGAAACCGTAGGTTTCCGCCTCTTTAATTTTTTCCTCATGCCTTTATATAAACTCACTAAGCTTTATTTTGGTCGTTTCTCCAAGTGCTTCAAGACATTAATATACAGACTCTTCACTATCTCAGCTTGTTCTTTTCCGAGTTTAGCGTAATGGTCGAGTCCGGGGGAAGCGTTTATTTCTAGAATCCAATAATTTCTTGGCTTGTTACTTATATCACCATCAATAATTAAATCGACACCACATAAGCGCAGATTCATATCACGAGTTAGATTTATCGCCAGTTTTTTAAACTTCGGGTGAATTGTCTTTGTGACATCAATCGAGTCGCCACCCGTGGATAGGTTGGCGCTATCAAGCAAGTAAACCAATTGCTTTTTCTCTAGTATTGAATCAAGAGTAAGTTTTTGATGTTTGAGTTTATTTTTAATTCTAATATCATTCAGTTTTATTTTTACATTACGACCATTTTTAATAAGTATCTCACTTTTGGTTTCCAAAAGTTGTCTGATGGTTGATTTACCGTCACCGGTAACATTTAAAGGAATTCTTTGGTAGGCGGAGATTGTTTTGTTGTCTAATACAACTATTCGGTAATCATCACCTTTAACAAAAGGTTGAACCAAAGCAATATTGTCTGATTTGAATATTTCCCCCATGGCTTTGTACAGCTCTTGTTTGTTATAGACTAAGGCAACACCAAGACCTTGATGTCCACTATTTGGCTTTACTATGATTGGAAAACCTAATTGTTTGGAATAAGTATATGAGGCATCGATATTTTGGTTTGGTTTACCCACTGCTCTGGCCCAACTTTCAGAGAAAAAGGTTTTACTATTTGGAACGGTTTTATAACCCATATTTTGCATAAAGAAATTGGCATAATCCTTATCTTTGGCTAAATTAGCAGATCCAAAAGGATTTATATCTAAAGAATTAAATTTAAAATATGAATGCTTACCATTTTTAAAAGTAATCTGACCAGCTATTTTCCATTCTGGCTCTATGGTAATTTTAGCCCCTATGATCGGGGTAATTTCTTTCAGGATTTTAAGTAGTATTAAAGGTTCGGTTTTTTTACTCATAAAAATTAGGACTAAAACTATAGCAACGTTATATTCTTGTCAAACGTCAAAGTGATTATTTTATGATAATCTATCATGATGAAATATACTCATATCGACACTCATACTCATTTAAACCTCTCAGCTTTTAATGACGATAGGGAGGAAGTTTTGGAACGGACGTTTATTGAGAAAGTGGCACATATCAATGTGGGCACTAAAGAAACAACTAGTAAAAAAGCGGTTGAGATTGCTGAAGTAAATGCTGGTGCGTGGGCTATCATTGGTTTGCATCCGATTCAAACCACCCCAGATTTTCATGATGAAGAAGTGGTGGGTGAGGGTGGACAGCCGTTTGCCTCTAAAGGTGAGGTTTTCAATAAAGATTTTTATCGCGAATTGGCTAAGAGTAAAAAGGTGGTAGGAATTGGGGAGTGTGGCTTTGATTATTTTCATACTACACCCGAAAGTTACGCGGTGCAGGAAGAAG
>JAGOSI010000041.1 GCA_018062385.1 Minisyncoccota bacterium | reverse complement strand
TGGGCGAAAGCACGGTTGGCTTCGGCCATCTTGTGAGTATCTTCCTTTTTCTTCACGGCGTTTCCTTCTTCCTTAGCGGCTAGCTTGAGTTCGGTAGCCAAAGCTTTATGCATTGGTACACCCTTTTGCTTGCGCGCTCCGGCGATAATCCAGCGAAGAGCGAGAGCCATGCGTCGCTCTGGACGAACTTCACGTGGCACTTGGTAGTTGGCTCCACCCACTCGACGTGAACGCACTTCCATCAAAGGACCGGCGTTTCGTACTGCAGTGTTGAAAACTTCTAGTGGATCACCTCCTTCTTTGGCATTTTTAATTTCTTCGAAAGCCGCGTAAACAATCTTGCGTGAAGTCTCTTTTTGACCTCGAAGCATGATGTAGTTTATGAGGCGTTCGACATCGACTGATTTGTACACCACATCTGGATGCACAACCGGACGATTTTTGATTGGACGTCGCATATTGTTAAATTCTTAAAGTGATTGCTACAACTTTTAAGAATGAGGAGTTTTGACATTCTTCATTCTTCGCATAGTTTGATTCCGAAGCTGTTTTGAGCTTGAATCGCGTCCGTTATCTGTAGCGAATATAGACTATTTATTATTAATTATTTTGCTTTTGGTCGCTTTGCGCCGTAGCGTGAGCGTCCATTCTTACGATCTGCAACCCCTGTCGCATCGTACTTACCACGGACGATAGTGTATTGAATACCAATATCCTTTACTCTACCACCGCGAAGAAGTACTACGGAGTGTTCCTGCAAGTTGTGCTTGATACCAGGAATGTAAGCAGTGACTTCTTGACCGTTACTTAAGCGCACACGAGCGATCTTACGAATCGCAGAGTTTGGCTTACGTGGAGTCTTGGTAGTCACGCGAGTACATACACCACGCTTGAAAGGTGAATTGTATGCATTGGGCTGATTCTTGATTTTGTTAAATCCAGTATGCAAAGCTCCAGTTTTACTCTTGTTTACAGGGTCACGTCGCTTTCTTTTTGTTAATTGTTGTATTGTTGCCATAAAGCTTGCCTACAATACTATAACTAGCCATTTTTGCAACTTTTTTGGCGCAATTTGCTAATTAATAACCGATCAAGAAATAAGTTACGGCCTTAGTGAAGATATAAATAGGAGTAGCCAACACAAATACGAAGATAAATATAATGGCCGCAAAGGAAATTATCAGATTTCTTTCAAAAACTTGTCGGAACTTCTCATAACCAACAGCCAAACTATAAGGTAGGAATTTTGGCAATATTTTTGAACCATCGAGCGGGGGAATTGGCATTAGATTGAAAATTGCCAAAAATATATTGAGCATAATTATATTGATAGCCAGAACAACAAAAGTATCGGACAAATTGAACATTTCAGCATTTTGTACCAAAACTGCAAAAATAATAGCAATGGCCACATTCATTGCTGGTCCAGCTGCTGCCACTATTGCCTCTCCCCACTTTTGATTGGTGAAATTGTAGGGATTGTAAGGTACAGGCTTGGCGGCACCAAAAAGAATTGATGAACCTGAGATAACTAATAATCCGGGAATAATTACCGACATTAGAGGATCAATGTGCACAAGCGGATTACCCGACAAACGACCTTGTAAGCGAGCAGTTGGGTCGCCTAGCCAGTTGGCTGCATAACCGTGGGCCATTTCGTGTAAAACTACAGAAAAAACTAAAGCGACAATCAAAGCGATTTGCATTGGATCCATATGGCACTATCATACGGGAAAGAGAGAGTTTTTCAAAATCAATAATTGGATTTTGAATGTATAGAAACATACCTTCATTTGTATATATAATTATTTCTTGCTTATTCTATACATAATGATATAGTACCCATCCTTTCAGCCAGTGAGAAAGTCTGCGACACTCGTAAATTTTCTCACTGACTGAAAGGTCAGTGATTTCAAATCACTTTAAAAGGAGTTCTTTAGTATAAAAAAAACGTTACTTGCTTCAGTTATGTTGGCTACTTTTGGTCTGTCCGCACAGGTATTTGCTACTCAGGCAGTTATTATTACAGGCGAAGCTTGCGGTATGTTAACACCGAGCGGTTTTACTGTAACATCAGATACAAAAAAAGTGTCTACTAACTCAGCCAACGGTAATGCCATGTTCCAGTGCAAAACGGACTTACCAGATTACACTGGCGGAGCTCAACGCTATGACCAAGCTTCCACAGGATTACAATGTGGTATCCTAACGGAAACTGGCTTTGTGGCCACAAGTGACTGGCACGAGACAATCTCTGACTCAGGTCAGGCGTCTCTAATATGCAAGTACAACAGTAAAAAGAATTAACATTTTTTACTGAGAACAAACCCAGGCTTATTCAAGAAATTGATTTAGGCTTGGGTTTTTTATTTTTAATATTTTAAACCTTATATCCTACCTTCGGCAGAAATTTCTCATTTACATCTATTTAATAAATAAAAGCTAGTCGGAGTTTCAATAAGCACTTGCAATATATGCCATGCATGCTAGTATACCCACACTAAAAACAAAGATATGGCTAAGAAATGCGACATCACAGGCAAGAAAACTCAAATCGGCGGAAAGTACAGTAACCGTACTCGTGCGACACAGTTTAATCCGTCTGGAAAAACTAAACGATCACCAAACCTACAAAAGAAGCGTATTTATGTACCAGAACTTGGTAAGTCAGTAAGTATCAAGGTTTCTACCAAAGGTCTACGCACTATCGCTAAGAATGGAGCGTACAAGACACTGAAGGAGGCAAAGCTAGTATAGAGAAAATAAAGTAACGAGAAGAAGCGGGCGGTCCCAAAGGGACCGCCCGCTTCTTCTTTAGGTTATTCCTCCCTCCACACCCTATTTCCATCACTTTTAAAAACAATCGTCCCATCATCAGCAGTATTTAAGATACTTATATTTCGCTTTTGTAAATTTTCTACCACTTCACTATGCGGGTGACCGTAAGTATTATCTTTACCCGCTGACACAATTCCGTACTTTGGCTTCACATTATCCAAAAAATTTTCACCACTGGAAGTCCTTGAGCCATGATGTCCCAATTTTAAAACCTCGCTTTCTAAATCAGTACCATAAGTTTTTACTAAATATTCTTCAATACTTATTGGTGCGTCACCTGTCAGCATAAATTCTGTATCATCATAGCGAAGCATGGCTACAATAGAAGCAGTATTTGTTTCCCAATTACTTGCATCCCCGAGTGGCGAAAAAATCATTAGTGAAGTAGAGGCTCCCAGTGCTAGCTGATAGCCAGTAGAAACCATTTTCAAATCAGCCTCTTCCTTAGACACCGCCAAATCAAAAGCTTCTGAAACTGTGGTGTCATTTTTATTATTAGAGGTAATAATATTTTCAACCTCATAACGCTCCAGCACATCCACCAAACCACCAATATGGTCTTTGTCAGAATGAGTAGCTAAAACAATATCCAAATCCCGATCACTGATTGGCATTTGCTTGGACAACTCTCGCAACACCGCATTCCCCGCTCCGCCATCAATTAGCATTTGCACGCCATCAGGAGTTTCAATAAAAATCGCATCACCTTGACCAACATCAAGAAAAGCTACTGTAAGTAAATCGTCACCAGAGTTTGCTGAAGTTTGATTTTGCCAGGATAAAAAACCAAAAAGTATAATGAACAAAACAAAAGTTCCGAGAATAAGTGAGCGTATGAGAAAGATTTTATTTTCCACTCGTATATTATAACTTCTATTTACAACTACTTTCTAAATCAAATTTACAAACCCAACACTTTTTTAAGTTCAATATCAATTTGCTCTAAAATTTCTGACTCAACTTCACCTAACTCACCTAAAATAACTTTTGAATTTAATGTGGCAATTTTATTGCAAACGATAGCTGATTTTGTTTTTAAACCATTGAAATCTGAAGGCAAAATTGATATTAAAAAAGGTAGTTTGCTTTTACTTTGCGAAGTAATAAATAAAACCACCACATCAGAGGATTTTAACTGATTAGAAACAATCAAAGCTGGTCGCACTTTTTGCCCCAGAAGATCAGTAAACGGAAATGGTACCAAAACAATCTTCCCTCTCTTAAACATAACGCTTCTTTAAATCTGACAAGGAATACAATTCTGGTTCTTCATTCAAGAAATCAAAGCTAGCGGAATAAGCATTTACATTGGTAATATCACCCATATCGGCACGATACTCAGCAGGAAACTTCAACAAAACCGCCTCGGGAGTATTGCGACGCCCAAGCAAAAAGACAGCGTTTTCTTCTCGTACCGCATCGACTAGCTTGGCGATATTTTTGCGGGCCTCAGTGGTAGATATAGTTTTCATAATTTAAATTGTACATTTTGTACAAAATAAGTCAAATTTGACTAATTAAGTCAATACTCTGTTGCAAATCAACTATTGACTCATTTAAGAATTTTTCATCTGTAAATTGTTAGAAACTGGAATCTATTAAACAGCAAGTTCAATAGAATTTTTTATTTTAGATTTTTCTCAGACATATTACTAAGTTAGGGATAAACTTTTTTTCTTTGCAACAATAAGCATTATGTGTTTTTTTAGATCAATATCCACTTTAAATCCTTTCTCCTCAAGAATCTCTCTAAAATAATCTGGATAATAAATATTCATTTCTGTTCTTTTTTTGCCACCAAATTCAATAATCAACTTTGATTCCAAAGAGTCAAAACTAGTAATATTTTTTCTTCCATAATCATCAACTTCTACCATTTTATAATTTGAAGCAATGAGTTTTGGTAAAAAATAAAAAGGGTTTCTCACTTCTATTATAAGCAACCCATTTTTAGCAACACTGTCACATAAATTAAATAATATTTTCTTATCTTCCTTTTTACTATAATAACCAAAAGACATGAACATATTTATGACTGCATCATACTGATTATGAGAAAAATCACGCATATCCTCTTGAGAGAATGTGAGATTGGGTAGATTTAATTTCTCCTCTTCAATAGTTTTTTTAGCAAAATCTAATTGTATTTCAAACAAATCAACACCGTGAACAACGTATCCTAATTTTGCCAAACCTATCGCATGCCGACCAAAACCACAAGGTATATCTAAAACTGTCAAAACATTATGTCTCTTAAAAAGTTCATCCAAAAAAATAATCTCTTTATCAGTCCTTTCTTTAGTTAAGAACGAATAATTATTTTTATAATTTGGATCATTGAAAAAATTTTTATGCCAATTCATATTAAAATTAAAACACTCCATAAACGTTTTAGCGCTTATGGAGTGCTGGAATATCTGGTTATTCCTAACCCAGAGGAAAGCTTGGCCTCCATATTGAAGTGCCATTCTTTTCACTTGCAATTAAGGCATCTACTTCTGGATCACAATAACCACTACAACACAGAGCTTTCTTGCCAGTTAGATCGACTCCAAAACAACTTTTGAAAAGTTCTCTGGTTCTTTTGAATACATCTTGATGCTTAGCTTCTGCTTCGGCACTTTCCCAACCTGCGTAAGGATTGTGATGCAGAAAACGACCCTTACCAAACATAATTGAGCAATCTGCCAAATATTTTCTGGTATCCAAAATATGACAATGCCACACATGATCCAAATCTCTTGATGGTGCAAATGTCTCATTTGGATACAATATATGCAAAAGAAGCCAACGTTTATATTCTTGAACAGCTTTAATCGCCTTTTCTTTGTCCCAATGCAAACCCCTTTCAGGGCTACATAGTTTTGCCAAGATAGGCTCAAAATTAATCTGATCAATAACACTATTTGAATGCTGAACATTCATAATTTATCACTCCTATATACTTGTCTATAAGGAACTCTGACAAAAAGTCATTAAGAAATAATTTAACACACCTCTTTAAAAAGTAAATATGACATCTTTGATCCTACTCTAAATCAATCTCCCGCATCACCTTAATCGTCTCATTCATAGACACAATCATTTTTTGGTAGTG
>JAGOSI010000040.1 GCA_018062385.1 Minisyncoccota bacterium | reverse complement strand
AGTATTTTTCATGTCTTTTTTAAAATTATGACACAAACGTGTCACTACATGTATACACTATATTTAGTTTTTGTCAAGACATATAACGTGTGCGGTTTGAAATACACCAACATCCAAAGATGAGACTAATTACTATTTACTATTGTTTTAGATTCGAAGCATATAAAAAAGGTGTCTTTACAACGAACAGTTGTCTTAGACACCCTTTTGGTACACCTAAATCATGCAAGCCTACCCTGAGCTTCCTTTAAAATAATTTTTGCCTCCTCTCTAGAAGTTAAAGAAATACCTGTAAGATCAAGACCTCCGTGACGAATAATACCAGGATTGGTAACCACAATGAAAGACTGCTTATTTGACGGAACAAGTATGTCACTAAGAATATTGTAAATGTCTTTAAAACACAAACCCTTGTTTATGGTGAAATGTTCGTGCCAAAAGTAATATTTTTGTGATTTAGCAAAATGTATCTTTGCAAGACGTTTCACCATATCATAAACATAGATAATAGCCCCTTTTCTTGGATTAAAATCTGTCCAGAAAACATCACCATTGTAGTCAATCAAAATATCACAACAAAAATAACCTTTTGCATTAAGTTTTAAAAGATATGGTGCAAACTTATTAACAAGATCAAATGTAATTTTGTCCTTGAAATTAGAGTCTAGAATACTTGGATACGCTGTTCCAACGTAAGAAAAATCACATGCTAATTGATCAAAAATATCAATTATTGTAACTTCTCCATTATCATTAATTTCCCAATGAATCGAAACTTCTGCCATTATATCGAGCATTTTTTCTGCTACAAGTGGGGTCAACATAGAGCTTACAAGCTCTATGTTTTTCACCAAGTCATCATGTGTCATAATTTTACGTATACAACCCAAGCTGGTTCCACCTGTTCCATTTGAGGCCTTAATGAGCACTCCTTGATTAGCATCAAAGAAGTTTTTCGTAACCTCTACAAGCTCACCTGAGGAAGACGCACCAACCCAAGGAGCTGTTTTTAATCCAAGCATTTCGCACAGCTTTTTAAAAGCGTGTTTACAAGCAAGATTAAGCGATACGTCAAAATTACAGTAAGGCTTAATACCAAGCATCCTTGCGACATCACGCTCACTTTCCTCAATCCAGAAAAATTCTAGACGAGAATCTGAGTCACCAATCGTTGAGTGAATTTTTTCAACTACTTTCTCCTTACTAATAATAAGTTGTGACAAAGTAAGATTTTTATCGAACGGGCCAGCCACAATTATTTCAGGTAAAGAAAATCCTAAAGATTTCCAATAATTAAGAAAATTTGGATCAATAGAATTCGTTACAATGATTATGTCCCCCTCTCCAACCTGACAAAGTCCTCCTCTTTGATCGTAATCCTGTTCAGACTCCAGACCTCTAAAGATTTTATTGCTTTGAGTTTCAATCAAAACTCGTTTCATTTTTCCTTTCATGAAAACTGTCTCCCGTATGTACAAATAAATCAATGAACAACTTTGAAAAATCTACTATTGTTATTACTATAAATTATTAATTTTGTCAAAAAAAATTAAACTTGTTTCAAAAAATTAACCAGATTTTCATAGGTCTCATACAAAGAATCCGTATCAACCCATTCAGAATCCTGGTGTTGACCACCTCCTTTTGGCCTTAGAAGTGCCACTGGTATATTTTTATCAGAAAAGAAAACAGCGTCACTGGTGCCATTTTCACTTATAAAAACAACATTGTTCTTCGTTTTCTCATATAAAACTTTTGCCAGCTTTTTTATGTAATGATTTTTCTCACTTGATATAAAAATCCCATTCTCAGCAATAATTTCCACCGAACCAAGAGGGTTAATGAAGTTTTTCATGATATCAATAATTTTTTTTGGATCTTTTTTATCTATAAAACGAACATCAAAATACGCTTCAACAAATTCTGGGATCTGATTAGTGCTATTATTAGTTTGAACCTTAGTAAGCACAATGCTCGTTTTCCATTGATTATTTTCTAACGGTAAAGGATATTTTTTATCTATAAGTTTCTGTAAATTTATTATTTCAGTAAGTGCACTTACTCCTTCCCATGGATAAGCAGCATGTGCACTTTTACCCACAAAAACCACCCTAATCTTCATGAAACCCTTTTGACGCAAAACTATACTATTTTCACTTCCACCATCGAGAATTAAAGTGAATTTAGATCGATAGTTGTACTTTCCTAAAAGCATTTGTGTGCTGTATCCACTAATTTCCTCATCCGAAGTAACCATTAGTGCAACATCTTTTTCTCCACCCATTTTTTTGTAGTCAGATAAAGCATATGCGCAAGCAACAACACCAGCTTTCATATCATAAGCACCGCGTCCAAATAATTTCGAGTCTTTTAAAACTGGCTTAAAGAGTTTTTTGTCACCAGAAACTACATCAATATGTCCTGAGAAAATAATATCAACTGACTTTTTCTTAGTTGTAGACAATATTAAAGCTGGATGTCCACGAAATGAATACCATTTTGGATAAAATTTGTCTTTAAAGGCTTCTTCTAAAATACCTAGGCAAGATTCTTGTTCTTTAATATTATACTCAGTTGAGTCTATTGCTATAAGTCTTTTTGAAAGATCTACAATTTGCGTTTGTTTGGTTTTTGATGCCATAAATATTTTCAATTGTAACATAATTCAAGCGTTTTATAGAACTAGAATAATTATCAACTTATCCTTAATAATAATACATTGAGTGACATTAACATAAAAAATAAAGGCGTACTAATTTGATATAATACGCCTTTTAAAATCCACTACCTAATTTCCTTCACCCATTTCTTTTGTCCTTTTTTGATTTCCTGTCTACTAAATCCAAGATTTAAAAACCAAGGCCAAATACCTATCAATGAAGGTGACTTTGACGGATCAATTGTGACCTTCAAAACATCCGAGCTAGCATTATTAATTATGTACTCAATCAATAACCGAAGGGCTTCAGATGCATCAAACTCGTTTGTATGAGCAAGATATCCAATCTCTATTACTGATTTGTTACATATAAATAAGGCTACAGCATGAATACAGCCATCAACAGTGAAAACGATGTAATTGTTTTCTATGTGTTGCAGTACAACATCTTCAACTATCGACGAATCAACTGAATTTCTAATTATATTCACTACACTATCAATATCTCTTGCAACAGCTTGGCGAAGCTTCTTATAAGGCATCCTACTATAATAAATCATAGTGCCAGAACCTTTATTTGAAAGAAATTCATCAATAAAAGCCCCTTCCTTTAACCCATTTATAAAATGAACCCTCTCAACATATCCGTCGCATAGCTGTATAGCAAGCCGTACTTTTTCTGACAAACTACCGCGAACTATTGACTTATTGATTAAATTCTCTGCTTCTACTGATGTAATCTCACGAGTAAACAACCACCGGACTAAGGTCCGGTGGCTTTGGTTCGCTCTAACGAGACGAACGATTTGCCGGCTTAAGCCGGCTTTTTTGTGGTGATTAAGAGATAAGCTTGTTAAATAGAGGTGGTTGGTCAACTTGGTTGTGGTGTTCTTGATGTTTAACGTAACGACGTATAATCATTTCGTCTAAACCAATAGTGGAGACAAAATACCCTCTGGCCCACAGCGACTCCTTCTCGTATAAGCCGTGAGTACGTTTGATTTTCTTTTTCATCCAAGCTGAGCTTTTGCCTTTGATGAGTTGCATGATATACGAGACGGAGTCTCGTGGTGAAGCACTCAGTATTAAGTGTATATGATCATCTTGAATATTGAGTTCAATGATTTCCCAATGTTTGTACTTGGTTATTGATTCAAAGGTACGCCTTAATTCGTCTTTAACCTTTTGTGGATAGAGTACCTTCCCTCGGTATTTTGGAGTCCATACGAGGTGGCATTTCATCTCGTAGTAACAATGTGATAGTGTTTTAATTGTACGTTTGCGCATACGTATTTATATTCATTACTAAAGCTGTCCTGCCGGACAGCTTTAGTATATGCGTTGCCTTCAAACGTACTCTCCGGCTGAAGCCGGAGGTTTTTAGAGGTAATAACGGAAGTGAGTTTTCAACTCACTTCACTGAGCGTATTCAGATTAGACACCGTCATACTAGGGTGCGACAGTCTAATGACAACGCACACATTGAACGGTTCAATCGAACATTACGTGAAGAATGTATGGATGCCCTACCAATTAATATCACGCTTATAAATAGAGCCTTGCCAAAGTATTTGAAACACTACGTGGAAACGAGGCATCATTTTGGTATTAATTTGATGAAGCCGATTTAATTATTAACACCGAGTGTTTCCAAGGTATTGATTAGATAACGGTACTAATCAAATCACCCTATACCAACACCAAAATTACCAGTGGAAACAATAACCACCAAAAAAAATATTCCTGAGGGGCGAATAAGGACTGAATAGGTGTACCTGGAGTTAGAAATTCTGTAACCGGTAAAATATTAAAGCTGAAAATCATTATCAAAATTGTAGCTCCAAAAGCTAGAGCGATTTTTTTATGTAAGCTCTCAAATTTATTTTCTAAAAATTCACTAGGCATTATTCTCTTAAACAGTAAGGTGGCTAAAATTAGAACAATAATAAAAATAAATAATTTTGCCATAGCTACAACTTCCAACTGCTTTAGATCACCTAATATTTTATCAAAATGTGGAAATTGAATAGTTATTAGCAGAGACAAATAAAGCCCACAGATAATATTGATAAGCATTTGCCGACCATAAGAAATTGCCAACACTAAAAAAATCAGAAAAACCACCAGTAAGTAGGCTGATTCAGATAGAAAGTTCAAAATAGTGGCTGTTTCCATTTTGGAAAATTAAGGGGCGGACACGAAGTGTCCGCCCCTTAATTATACTCCACTACACCCCCTCCTCTCGCAATTCTTCCACCAGTTTCTGAGCTTTCTTTGATAATTTCCTTGGCAGTTCAATATTAACCCTTACCAAGAAGTCTCCTCGACTATTACCATCAATTGGCACCCCTTTACCTCTCACTCTGAGCATTTCACCGTGTGATATACCAACCGGAACTTTTATTTCAATTTCTCCATCCAGAGTCTCAATCTTATATTCACCACCCAAAAGTGCATCAGTCAGTCTTATAGGCAAATCAGTGATTAGTGTGGCTCCGTCACGTTTGATATTTTTATGAGCTTCGACATGCACCTTGATATACAAATCACCCGGCTGACCATTTGGCATCGCTTCACCACGACCAGTCATACGAATCACTTCTCCATTTTCTATACCAGCTGGAATACGCATTTCCACTTCTTCCTGTGCCCGACGAACACCAGCACCAGCGCAGTGTGGGCAACGCTCTTTTGGCACCTGTCCCCGTCCCTGACACACACTACACTCTCTGACGGTAGTAAAACTTCCCATTATACTTTGTCGTGTCTCGCGCACCTTACCATTACCTCCACAAGTGGTACAGTTCACCATACCTTCTGAGGATTTTGCTCCAGTCCCCTTACATTCAGTACAAAGACTATTTTTAGTAATCAAAACTTTGCGAGTACTACCAAAAACCGCTTCCTTGAAACTTAAATTAATTTCAATAGAAATATCACGTCCGCGATTCTGCTTGGCATGACCGCCACCAAAACCAAAGTTTTCGAAAATGTCGCTGATATCAAACTCAAAACCCTGCGCCCCGAAACCAGCATTTCCACCACTAAAGTTTGACCAATTAAAACCACCGAAACCAGCATTTCCACCACCGCCATTAAAGGCATGTCCATAACTATCGTATTCGGCCTTTTTTTTATCATCACCAAGGACAGCATACGCTTCGGTAATCTCCTTATATTTGGCTTCATCGCCAGTTTTTTTATCTGGATGATACAAAGAAGCCAGCTTGCGAAAAGCCTTTTTCACCTCGTCCTTAGAAGCTCCCTTTTGGAGTCCAAGAATTTGATAGTAATCTTTCATATGCTTGACTTAACTCCTAATGCGTTGATTATTGCACAAAAAAGCCTCCTCTGCAAAAACCTTTACAAAATC
>JAGOSI010000039.1 GCA_018062385.1 Minisyncoccota bacterium | reverse complement strand
AGAAGAAGCTGAGATGAAGCATCAGTCTGAGATAGCTCAAAATTCCGCTGGCACAAAAGAAGTAAGAGCGGTAAAAGATAATAAAACTGTACGCAACACTGAGCAGTACAATAGAAATGAAATAGTTACTATTACTAATGGAACTGAAGAGCAAACAGTAAAGTATAAAAAAGCCGAACCAATGCTTTCAACTGGAGAATGGAAAATAGTTACTAAATAATTACATGAAGCTAATAACCAAATTATTACTGACTGCACTAACACTTCTTATTGTGGCTGAGTATATACCAGGTATAAATATTGACGGTTTTTATCCGGCGATTATTGCAGCTATAACTATAGGTCTGCTCAATCTATTTGTTAGACCAATATTGTTTATATTGACTCTACCGATAACTATAGTAACTCTTGGCTTATTTATGATTGTTATCAACGCCTCACTGTTCTGGTTTGCCGCCTCATTCATCGACGGTTTCTCAGTCGACGGTTTCGGATACGCCCTCTTAGGTTCTATAATTGTGAGTATTGTAAGCGCCCTGGGAAATCGTTACATTTAATCAATAATATCTATATAAGTATAGATATTATTTATGTAAGTAAAGTTTTGGAAAATATAAGAAACAAATAAAACCATCAATTTTGATGGTTTTATTTTTTATCAGAAACACCAGAGTTAGATATTTTTGTGAGGCCAAGGAAATGTTCCACAGTATCTTTGACAGATATTTTATTTATAAAAAAGAAGTATACTGGTAAATTAATTTATGCCTGTACAAAAAGACTTTTTCATGATATTACTGTTGAACTATGTTTGTAGATCAAATTACTATTTATGCCAAAGCTGGCGATGGTGGAGACGGAGTGACTCGTTGGCGACATGAAAAATTTAAGCCGATGGCTGGACCGTCTGGAGGTAATGGTGGTCGTGGTGGCGATATCATCATGAGGGCTGTTCGTGATGTAAATCTCCTAGCTAAATATACTGGTGAAAAAAAGTTCGTAGCCGGTATGGGTGGAGAGGGTATGGGTCAGAGTCGCTTTGGTAAAAATGGCGATGATTTAATTATTGAGGTTCCGGTTGGATCAGTGGTAAAAGATGTTGAGCGTGGACGAGTGTACGAGTTTATGACTGAGGGTTACGAAGAAAAGATTTTTAAAGGTGGTGGTGGTGGTTTGGGTAATGAGCATTTTAAATCTTCAATCAATCGTTCCCCAGAGGAATCAACAAAGGGTAGAAAAGGTGAAGAAGGTAATTTGGACATCACGCTGTCCTTGGTAGTAGATGTAGGAATTATTGGTATGCCAAACGCAGGTAAATCTACGCTATTAAATTCTCTAACCAACGCTCACTCCCGAGTCGGTGATTATCCATTTACAACCCTTGAGCCACATCTAGGAGATCTTTACGGTTACATCCTTGCTGACATCCCAGGTCTAATTGTTGGTGCTTCAGATGGAAAAGGATTAGGACATACTTTTCTGCGACACGTTACACACACAAAAATGTTGTTACATCTGGTGTCTTTAGAGGATAAAGATATCTTTGATAGATATTCTTCCGTAAGAAATGAACTAAAAAACTACAGTGAGGATCTTATGGATAAGGAAGAGTGGATTATTTTTACTAAAAAAGACCTTGTAAATGAAGAGGATTTTAAAGATATTAAAAATAAGATTGACAAAATTGAGAATCGTGTGTTTGTTATATCTACAAAAACGGGGGAAAATGTAAAAGAGTTACATGATGCGCTTGTACAACATCTGCGTCAGTCGTAAAATTGTATTCTGAGACTTCTAACTTCTCAAAATTATCATTAATATTTTCTATATATAGAGCTATGAGTAATGCCTACACCGCCACTATTGGTCTTGAAGTTCATGCTGAATTAAAAACTAAAAGTAAAATGTTTTGTGGTTGCAAAAATGACCCTCATGACGGTGAACCAAATGCTTATGTTTGTCCGGTATGTTTGGCTCACCCAGGAACTCTACCGGTTCCTAATGAGGAGGCGATCGCTATGGTGTGTTTATTTGGGCAAGCGGTCAAAGCTACTACCGCCACTTTTTCAGAATTTGATCGCAAAAATTATTTCTATCCAGATATTCCTAAAGCGTATCAAATTAGCCAGTATGCTTTTCCATTTTTAACAGGAGGATCACTTAATGGTATCCAGCTAACTCGCGTGCACCTAGAGGAAGATACTGCTCGAAGTCAACACGAGCAGGCGGAAGTAAGTCTTGTCGATTTCAATCGAGCAGGAGTTCCGCTTATGGAGCTTGTAACCGAACCAGTCATTCATGACGCAAAGACAGCCGGAGATTTTGCTAGAGAACTACAGCTTCTACTACAAACTATAAATATTTCTGACGCTCAAATGGAAAGAGGAGAAATGAGAGTGGAGGCAAATATATCAGTTAGTAAAACAGATGAATTGGGTACAAAAGTAGAAGTTAAAAATCTGAACTCATTTAAGTCGGTGGAAGGAGCTATCGCCTATGAGATTGATCGACAAATAATGTTGCTCGAAAAGGGTGAAACAATCTCTCAGGAAACTAGAGGTTGGGATGAGGTTAAGCTTCGCACCTACACTCAGCGTAGTAAAGAAAGCGCTAAAGACTACAGATATTTCCCAGACCCAGATATTTCTAAGATGAATGTAGCGTCACATGAGTATTTTGATAAAAATCGTTTGAACGAGATATTGCCAGAATTACCAGAAAATAAGCGTATAAAATATAGAGATATCGGATTGCCGATAAACCAAATTGAGCTACTAATATCTATCAAGTTATTAGATAAAATATTTTCAGAAATATTTACAGAAAGCGCTATTGATAAACCTGAGTTGGTTAAAATGTCGGCCAATTATTTAACTTCAGATGTTTTGGCCGAAATTAACCTTGAAACTACAGCAGATCTACCTCTCTCTAGTGTTAATTTTGTTAAATTAATGAGCTTGCTAAGTGAAGAAATGATTAACTCTCGAATTGCTAAGGACTTATTAAAAGAGATGATTAAGACAGATTTTGATCCAGAGATTGTAGCAAAGGAAAGAGGTTTGTTACAAACATCCGACCCTAATTCTTTACGACCGGTTATTGATGAAATTATAAATGAGTTTAAGTCAGTGGTGGAAGAATACAAGTCAGGTAAAGAGAGTTCTATTCAGTTCTTGGTTGGTCAGGGGATGAAAAAAACCAAAGGGACCGCTAATCCTGAGATACTGATGTCTGTGTTGAGGGATGTTTTGAATGATAAGGGCTAGACGAGATTATGAACAGTCTACAAAACCTTTCGGTAAAATTACCGAAAGGTTTTGTTATAATCTTAATAGTTATGGACACAGTTAATGTAAATGGTACCAGCTATGAAAAGGCTTCTTTGTTAGCTAAGGAGTTTAAATATACCTCAGACTATTTAGGTCAGCTATGTCGAGCTAAAAAAGTTGACTCACAATTAATTGGTCGGACTTGGTATATTAATAGAGATTCTTTGGTTGGTCACAAAACCTCCCGCTATTCAAAAAGTAATACTCTTCCAAACGAGAAAACCTTTGAATACAATGTTAAAATTAATAAATCTCGGATTGAGGTTGAACCCTTTGTAAAAAATACCGTTGTAAAAATGGTTGATTCTAAGGCAAAACATTTTAGTAATCGAATCAGTTGGAAGCCGGTTAAATACGAAGTCGACAAAGGTGAACTATTGCCGACGATGGCAAATAAAAGTAAGAAAATAAACGTTGATTTAGCTGAAGCGAAGAAAATTAGAGTTGAGGGCGTTAATTTAAAAACTGAAATGCAGGCTGAGGATCTGCCTGAGGTGGTTTTGAAGGGTGATATAAAAATCTCCTCTTTAGACTTTGAGTATGATTTAGAAACCGATGTTTTGGATAAGAAAAATATAGATTTTCTTGCTGGCGTAGAAGATGAGAAGATATCTACACAGAGTAATTATTTAATTAAAGAATCAGAAAACAAGAAGCCTGTTGCAAATGACGTTACCAGGTTTAGCTTGATACCAAAAAAAGTTAAGCAAAATGAAAAGGAGAAGGAAGGATTAAAATTAAAAAAATGGCTATCTTTTGTGTTGATCACGACTTTAACAGTGACCTTATTACTCCTGTTATTTGTTGAATTTAAAATAGAAGCCTCAGCCCAAGGATACGAAGTGCATTTTGAATTTTCCCCGCTAACTTACGATCAATTTTTATTTAAAATTTAGGTAATAGTTATCAACATTTTTGATGAGGTTTTAATCTGATTTAGCTTTATAATTAAAGCTAAATCAGATCTGTATGTCTACGTATATTGAAATTAATGGAAAGGCCTTAATCCCTCTAAAAGAGGCAGCAAAAAAAATTGCTTACTCTCGTGATTATCTAGCTAAGTTGGCTCGAGATCAAAAAATAGTTGCGACCCAAGTTGGTCGTCAGTGGTTTGTGGACATGATATCTCTTCAGGCTTTTTTGGATGAAGCTACGCTAGAACAAGAAGTGAGAAATCAGCACTTGCGTGAGGAAAGACGAAGGGAGTTACTTGCTAAGAAGAATCTTGAAAAACTAGCTATCGATATAGCGTCGGCACAAATTGCTTCTCCAGCCAAATCTTTTCTTGTGGCGACTATGGTTCTGTTTCTGGGATTATTTACTGGTGTGATGCTAAATAGTTCTAATGGTCTGATCGCCAGTCTTGGCGATAAATTTCCTTCTTCTACTTTTATGGCGCAAGTCATAAATGAAAATGTTGTGACCACAGCGGATGAAAAAGAGCTTACATTGTTCACCGAAATAAATGAGTACCCACTTTTTGTTGATGAGGCTGAAGTTGATTCGATGAAGAGTTTTGAAAATGGAATTATTTTATTTACTGAAGGTGAAGAGATAAAAAACAAAGAACAAATACAAAATCTTTTTTCTGACAATGTGCAAGTGGAGTTGTCTGAACACGGTCAGGGAGTGGTGACTTACGTAGGTAAAGAAGGGGAAATTAGTCAGTTTCCTTTCATAACCATACCTGAAAATAAATCAGTTTCAAAACCCCCTAATGAAATTGAGCTATAGTTATTTATGAATATTTTGTTAAACAACAAAATAATCCTACTAGTAAGCACTATCGTGCTGATTTTGTCTTTTATAATAACGCCTTTTTTAGCTTTTGCAGATTTTAATCAACAGATTAATTACCAAGGAAAACTTACAGATTCTTCAGGTGTAGCTGTGGCTGATGGAACATACAACATGAACTTCTGGCTTCTGGCTTCAAGTACTGCAGCTACATCTACAGCAGTTTGGAGCGAGGTTAGAACAACAGGAGATCGCGTTCAGGTCACCAATGGACTTTTTTCCGTTATGCTTGGTGAAGTCTCTTCATTGTCGTCTGTAGATTTTAATCAAACACTCTATCTTGGTGTGGAGATTGGTGGCACTACTGTCACACCCACTTGGGATGGGGAAATGAGTCCCAGGAAAATACTCGGAGCCGTACCAGCCGCTTTTGAAGCTAAAAATGCAGAGACACTAGCCGGAATCGCGACCACTTCTTTCTTACGCTCAGACACTATTGATGCTATGGAAGCAACTTCTAGCTCCGCGCTTTTAACTTTGATTCAAAATGGTGCAGGGAAGTTACTCAGTATTTTTAGTGGAGTAACAGAAATGTTTACAATTTCAAATACCGGCAACATCGGCATCGCCACTACCACCCCCTCTGAAAAACTCACCGTCATCGGCAACACCTACCTAAACGGAGGTCTCACCTTAACCGGTGCTCTAAAAGATTCCACTAGCGCCACTGGAACTATTGGTATGATTCTAAAAACTACAGGCACTTCTACGCAGTGGGTGGCAACTTCAACTCTAGGTTTAGGTAATGGTACTTTCCTTGGTCTCACCGATACTCCGTCTTCATACACTGCCAACAGATTGATGTTTACAAATTCAGGAGCTACGGCTTTGACTGATTCTGCGAACCTGGTGTTTGATGGTACTAATTTAGGTATTGGAACGACTACGCCAAACAACTTAATCCAAGTTTAC